>JAUSHF010000018.1 GCA_030648705.1 bacterium | reverse complement strand
TCATAATTAAAATATAAATAACATTAAAACATCACCATGCCCACCCCCGAATCCCCATTCATCATACCCAAAGAAGAATTTGAAAAAGGTCTCGCAAACGGAGATTACGTAGTATTAACTCCCGAAGAAGAAGCCAAACTCAGAGAAGAGCACGGTCTAGATAAAGACGGTAAACCCAAAAGGAAAGAAAAAAACAAGAAAGACCAAGCAGAATCTATCAATTTCGAAGAAATCAAAGAAAAATACTCCCCCTTCCTCAAACAAACCTTTAAAATCTGGGGTGTTAGTCAAGATACATTAGATATCACTAACTTCACCCCAGAAATCATCAATCCCAAAGACCTCGACTACGAAGCAAAGAAATCCGACATAGACACCACCAAATTCGGTCAATACACAGTAAACCCAGATACTCAAAACATTAACTTCGAAAACCTAGATGAAAGCAAGATATTCATACCAGACCTATCTCTATTAAACGGTAAACCTCTATCAGAAGTCGCAGAATACCTAAAAACCACCTGTGGAGACAGATATCACATTCCAGGCATTGAATACTGGCAATATCTAATAGATAACCCTACTGAAATCCCAGAAAAGCTCAAAGATGGTAAATATTACTTCAACTTCGGTTCCCTCGTTCGCCGCTCCGGCGGTCTCTGGAATGTTCCTTGCGCGATCTGGGATGGCTCTAAGTGGGATCGGAACGGTCGCTGGCTTTCTTTCACGTGGAATTCGTACTATCGTGTCCTTCTTCTCGAGATTTGAGTACCCCTTGAACATTGACCCATTGCCTATTTTGCCCGCACCCTGAACCATTGCTCTTTGAACCGCGAAAATTTTTTACTAAAATCGAGAAATAACCTCTTTTATTTTTTAAATATTTTTTAAAAATCCAATTTCTGCTATAATATAGTGATGAAAGAAGTAAAAAAAGGTCATTTGCACCCCATAACTCAGATAATGAGAGAGTTTATGGCGATTTTTAATGATATGGGATTTACCGTGGCGACTGGTCCTGAACTTGAAACTGAATTCTATAATTTCGATGCATTGAATATTCCGAGTGATCATCCAGCTCGTGATATGCAGGATACTTTTTGGATAAAGGAAAAGATGGGAGAAGTAGGAGAAGTGGCAAAAGGAGAAAAAAGTGAACGCCATGTAATGAGAACACATACCTCATCAGTGCAGATAAGATTTATGCAAAATCATAAACCGCCGTTTAAGATGGTATCTCCCGGAAGAGTTTTTAGAAATGAAGCTACTGACGCCACTCACGAAACGCAGTTCTACCAAGTAGAAGGTTTATATGTAGATAAAAATGTTTCGATGGCACATCTTAAGGGAACACTTAAAGAATTATTCGAGAAACTTTATGGTGACTCTATAGAAATTCGTTTTCGTCCTAGCTTCTTTGCCTTCGTCGAACCCGGAGTAGAAGTGGACGTGAAGCGTGGGGATAAATGGCTAGAGGTTTGTGGAGCTGGGCTCGTACATCCTGAAGTTCTACGTGCTGGTGGAATAAATCCTGAAGAATGGCAAGGATTCGCTTTCGGCTTTGGCTTTGACAGAATGGTTATGCTTAAATACGAATTAGACGATATCAGAATGCTTTACAACGGTGACGAGAGACTAATAGAACAGTTTTAAAATACTACAATGTTAATATCACATAATTGGTTACAAAAATATTTTGATAAAAAGTTACCAAATGCTGAGAAATTAGCAGAGACATTTCCTCTGCATTCTTTCGAAGTTGAAAGTTTTTTAAAAATAAATGGCAAAAATGTCGATAAAGAAAATTCGGATAATAATTCAGATGACGACGTGATTTACGACATAAAGACATTGCCAGATAGGAATCATTACGCACTTTGTCATCGCGGTATAGCTTACGAGATTTCAGCTTTCATGAATATGGATATGATTTGGAATATAGGAATGCATACGGGAATGCCGACAAAAAATTCTAATAAAATTTCCCCCACATTTTTTTCAAAAGATGTACCTGCGCCAGAAATAAAAATAGAAGATAAAGATGCTTCAGTGTATTTCGGATTAAGAGTGAATAATATAAAAATCGCCAAATCTCCTGAATGGCTTTCTGATTCTTTGGAAAAAATCGGTCAAAGATCTATAAATAATATTGTCGATATTGCAAATTATGTAATGTTTGATATTGGCCAGCCACTTCATGCTTTCGATGCTGATAAAGTCGTAGGAAAAATAATAGTTAGAAAAGCAAAAGATGGAGAAAAGTTAATGACATTAGATAATCGCGATATTGAGCTCGATAGCTCGATGCTAATAATAGCTGATGAAGAAAGTCCTCTAGCTATAGCGGGTATAAAGGGTGGAAAGAAAGCTGAAGTTAGTGCTGATACGAAGAATTTGATATTAGAATCGGCGAATTTTAATCCTAGTTTAATTAGACGTACAGCGGGTAAAATTGGCTTGAGAACGGATGCGGTGAAGAGGTTTGAAAACAGGGTGCCAGAGTGTATTACTGAGGAGGCTATAGAATCATTTGCATCTTTAATATTGGAGTTAAATCCGGAGGCAAAGTTTAGCAATATTACGAAAGCGGAGAGTGAGTCAGTAAAAAATGGTGAAAATAAAGTGAGTGGATCAGTAAAAAAGGCGAGAGAATCCACTAAGGTAGAAAGTACGCTTACATATATTATCAGTCGCCTTGGCGCAAATCCCGGTTCAGAAAAAATCACAGGAATTCTAAATAGTTTAAAAATAAAAAACGAAATCAGTGGAGACAAAATCGTGATGACAGCTCCTGCCTTTAGACTTGATCTAAATATTGCAGATGATTATGTGGACGAAATCGGTCGCATTTGGGGTTATGAAAATGTGAAACCGATCTTAACTCCTAAATTAGCAGATGGGATAGAAATTTTGCCAGTCATATATTATTCAGAAAAGATAAAAAATATTCTTGTTGACACTGGATATTCTGAAAATTATCTTTATTCATTTGCAAATAAGGGGGATATAGAAGTTATGTATCCAATAGCAAAGGATAAAGGTGCTTTAAGAAAAAATCTCAGTGACGGTTTAGTAAAGTCATTAGAATTAAATGCGAACAATGCTCCATTACTAGGATTAGATTCTATAAAAATCTTCGAAATCGGTTCAGTTTTTACAAAAGAAGGAGAAAAAATGATATGCGGTATCGGTGCTATTCCTGTTAAGAAGCAAAAGGGGATCACAGCAGAAACTTTAATAAATGAAGCTCTTGGGTCTTTAGAAACAGAATTGGGAATTAAATTCGCAGACAAATTTTCTAAAGACGAGGCCAAAATTAAGATGGTAAATCTTGGTAATATCGGACAGGCTGGTGTCGTAGAATTTGATCTAAATAAATTAATAGAAGGTTTAGCCAAACCCGAATCTTACGCTGATTTAGCTTTCTCTAAAGCAAGTACAAATAAATATAAGAAAGTTTCTCATTATCCATTTATGGTTAGAGATATCGCTTTCTTTGTTCCAGAAGATATCACAGAAAAGGTGGCGTGGGAATGTATAGAAAAATCACTTAAAGATTCAGGCGGTTTTAATCTGATCGTCCGAAATTATCTATTCGATGTATTTAAAAAAGACGGCAAAATATCCTATGCTTTCCGCCTCATTTTCCAATCTTTCGATAAGACTTTGACCGACGAAGAAGTGAATGAAATCATGAAAAAAGTCTATGATTCTGTGGCTGGAAACGGCTGGCAAATCCGCTAGAATTTGCTATAATATAGGGATAAAAACATAAAATAAACCCAAAATAATGGCAAAAGAATCAGAAAAAAAGCAAGAGAAAAAACAAGATAAAATAAAAGCAAAGAAAGACAGTTATGGTGCAGATTCCATTCAGGTCCTGGAGGGGTTAGAGCCAGTTAGAAAGCGTCCTGGAATGTATATTGGAACCACTGGTCCCGATGGTCTGCATCATTTAATCTGGGAAGTATTCGACAACTCTCGTGATGAAGCGATGGGTGGTTTTTCTAATGATATTGAGGTGGCGTTTTTACCTAATAATCGCATTAGAGTGGTGGACAACGGAAGAGGTATCCCCGTAGATATTCATAAGCAAACAAAAGTCTCTGCACTAGAAACCATTATGACCGTCCTTCACGCAGGAGGTAAATTCGGTGGAGAGGGATATAAAGTGTCAGGAGGTCTTCACGGTGTGGGTGCATCAGTAGTAAATGCCTTATCAGTATTCTGCGAAGTAATAGTTCATAAAGATGGTGGTATATACATTCAGGAATACTCTCAAGGTAAAAAGAAAGCAAATGTAAAAAAAATCGGATCTACAAAAGAGCATGGTACCATAGTCAGCTTCGAACCGGACAAGGAAATTTTTAAAGAGGGAGTAGAATTTGATTTTAATAGAGTAGTAAATCACCTTCGTCAGCAGGCATATTTAGTTCGTGGTCTTAGAATTACCGTCATAGACGCGCGTTTAGCTGATTCAGTTAAAATAGAGAACGATGAGACATTTTATCTTAGAAATTTAAAATTAGATGTACCATCATACACATTTTATTTCGAAGGAGGACTATCATCTCTAGTTAAATTTACTAATCAGATATTTAAACCAGTTCATAAGAATATTTTCTATATTGAAAAGCAGATAGAGGGTGTAGAGTCTGTAGAAGTAGCTTTACAGTACGTAGACGATATGTCGCCCAGAGTCCTCGGATTTGCTAACAATATTTTTAACCCAGAAGGCGGTACACATATTACAGGATTTAAGACTACACTTACTCGTACTTTAAATACTTATGCAAAGAAGAATAATATGTCAAAGGACGGTGAAGATAACTTCACTGGAGACGACGTATTAGAAGGTATTACAGCAGTGATATCTGTGAAGCTTAGAGAAATTCAGTTTGAGGGTCAAACGAAAGCTAAGCTCGGATCTATGGAGGCTCAAGGCGCGGTTAGTACTGTATTTGGAGATGCCTTCGCCGCATTTTTAGAAGAGAGTCCAGACGACGCTCGTGCCATCATAGGTAAGGCTGTACTCGCCATGAAAGCTCGTAAGGCGGCGAAGGCTGCTAAAGACTCCGTCCTTCGTAAAGGAGTTCTAGAAGGCATGACACTTCCAGGTAAGCTTGCAGACTGTCAGACAAACGAAGCATCAGAATCAGAAATCTTCATAGTGGAGGGAGATTCCGCTGGAGGTACCGCTAAGACTGGTCGTGACCGTAGAACTCAGGCTGTGCTACCATTAAGAGGAAAGATTCTAAACATTGAACGTGCTCGTCTAGATAAGATGCTTGCTTCAGAGCAAATTAAAAATCTAGTTCTAGCATTCGGAACTGCTATTGGTGATACATTTGACATTTCCAAACTTCGTTATCATAAGATTATTATCGCTACAGATGCCGATGTGGACGGATCACATATTCGAACACTTCTTCTAACTTTGTTCTATAGATATTTTAAGCCTTTAATCGAAGGTGGTTTCGTATATATTGCTCAGCCACCACTTTATAAAGTAAAAAGAGGGAAGGAAGTGATGTATTTTTACACTGAAGAAGAGAAAGTTAAACATTTAGGTAAGGATGCAGAGCCAATTATCACTATAGGTGATAATGAATCCAGAGCAGAGCTACTGGTAGCCGCTGAGACAGATGTAGATGAAGAAGAGGAATCTACTACAAATAAAAAATCAAATAAAATTCATATCCAGAGATATAAGGGTCTGGGAGAAATGAACTCAGATGAGCTTTGGGAGACTACTATGGATCCTGCTCGTAGAATATTGAAGCAAGTTCGCATAGAAGATATGCAGGAAGCAGATAAGATATTCGAAATGCTAATGGGTGACGATGTTCCTTCTAGAAAGCACTTCATACAGTCAAATGCTAAATTAGCTAAAATAGACTTATAATATAAAGTTCTAATAGCTATTGACTTATTTTTATAATCACTATATAATATACGTGATATGAAAAAAACATATATTTTTACAGCAGGGTATTCATATGCTAGATATGCTAGAAAAGCACTTTTTCTGTGTATGATTTTTGCTTTTGCTTTTCTCTTAATACCTTCAAAGACTCAGGCGAACACTTTTAATCCTTTAGATCCGTTTGGTCTATTTAGTTCAAATAAAAATGAGGAAACGATTATTATAAATAATATAACTAATAAGGTAGATAAGTCTCAAGTAAATTCAAATAATACTACAAATTCTAATAATACAAATAATGTTATTGTAAACAATGGTACAGGATATTCCTTTTCAAGTATTAATAGTAATACTCCGACTAGTTATGCAAATACTGTCGTAAGTACAGGTCCTGGATACGCATATGTAGATGCCTGGTCAGCACCAAATACATCTCCAAGTAATGATGATTATTACGATCGTGATTTATATGTTAGCTGTTATCCTTCAGATACTAGTATTGATGAAGGTGATAGAGTTACATGGACGGCTTCAGCTTCTGGTGGCGGAGGTTCATACTCATATCGTTGGAGTGGAACAGATTCTTTAAGCGGATCTGGAAGAAGTGTTACTATTCGCTACAACGATAAAGGAAACAAATATGCTTCAGTTAAGGTGACTTCTGGCAGTAGATCTAAAACAGTAGATTGTAATGATGGCGTATATGTAAGAGATAGAAACAACGATTATGACTATGATTATAATTACGATTATAATAATTACAATTATTCAAACTCTAATTACTATTACGTCGATAATACAAGCTCGGTCCTATCCCTAACTTGTTATCCTAATATAACGACTACAAATATCGGTAATTATGTTACATGGACTGCATATCCTACTGGCGGTAATGGTAATTACACATATAGCTGGAGTGGTACAGACAGTTTAAAGAACGTAAATTCTTCCTCAATTTCAAAATTGTATAATAGTGCTGGAAGTAAGACGGCTACGGTTACTGTCCGTTCAAACGGAAGATCTGTAAGTAGATCTTGTGGATATGCTAATGTCTATGACAATAGAACTAGTTATGTAAATTATTCTAATACTACGGCTGTAAATAATGGCAATTTATTTGCTGCTTGTTATCCTTCAAAGAATTACTCTACTACTGGTAGTCCTGTAACATGGAGTGGGGCTGCATCTGGTGGTAATGGAAATTATTCATATTCATGGACAGGTTCTGATAACCTTTCTGGATATAGTACTGGTGCTAGAATAGTTTATTATAGTACAGGATTAAAGACCGCTTCTATTACAGTGACTTCGGGTGGAGAGATATATACCGCTAACTGTGGTGGTACTGTGAGTGTGTCACAAGCTAAGGCTTACGTAGCTCCAGTTAAAAAGACGCCAGTAGATACTACACCTGCTATTACACCTACAAAGACTGATACAGATACAAAAGTAGATGATAATTCAGATCTTAATACGGCATCTCTGTTTGCTCTAGATCATATACCTTGGGGGTGGGTGATGGTGCTCATAATGCTAGTGCTTGTTACTATCATTGCATATCTTGTTGCTCAAAAGAATAAGAAGATAAAGTAATTCTAAAAAGATTATAAAAATAATAAATAGGTGTAATTTGTGACACGCGTTCCGCTCTGCTGAGCGGCCGCTCACTCTCGCCGTCTACACGGCTCCGAGAGGTCACAAATTACACCTATTTATTATTTTTATTAGTGGTTTTTTAGGATTTTCTGTCCTTAATCTCTTGAGTAATCTTAGTAATAATCTCTTCATCAGTTAATTGACCTATTTGTCCAGCATCACGGCTTTCTAATGTCACTTTTTTTGCATCTATATCTTTATCACCAATAATAATAAAATAAGGGATATGTTCGACTTTTGCTTGGCGAATTTTTTTGCCAAAGCCATCTTTTGAAAGTTCAACTTCTACTCGTATATCGGCATTTCTCATTTTTTCAAATACTTCTAACGCTTTCTCATGATGACTTTCTGCTATAGGAATAATGCGTGCTTGAACTGGAGAAAGCCATACAGGGAATTTGCCTGCGAAATGTTCTATGAGTATTCCTAGGAATCTTTCTAATGATCCAGAAATAGCGCGATGAATAACTACAGGTCTTTCTTTCTCGCTCTTTTCATTTGTAAATGAAAGGTCAAAGCGTTCTGGAAGATTGAAATCACATTGTATTGTGGCGAGTTGCCATTCACGGCCGATGGAGTCTTTAAACATAAAGTCTAGTTTTGGTCCATAAAAAGCAGCCTCACCCTTGCCGATCTTGTAGGGCAAATCATTCTCTTTTGCTGAAGCTTCTAGTGCACTTTCTGCCTGTGCCCAGACTTCATCCGATCCAAGGTATTTACTTTTATCATCTCCACGAACAGAAAGTCTAACCCAATAGTCCTCCATCAAACCTATTGTCGTGTAGAAAGTTTTTATAATATGGACTATCGTTCCAACTTCCTCGTTTATTTGAGAAACTCTACAGAAAAGGTGACCATCGTCCTGAGTGATAGATCTAACCCTTGTTAGACCTCCAAGCTGGCCAGATTTTTCATCTCTGTATACTGTAGCTGGTTCAAAGTATCGTACAGGCATGTCTCTGTATGAGAATTGATTGTCGGCGAAGATTTGCATGTGGTGAGGACAATTCATTGGTTTTAGTATAAACTTTTCTTCACCGCCTGTAACTTTAAAAAGTTCATCACCGAATTTCGCAGCATGACCTGATGTGATGTAGAGCTGTTCTTTGGCGATATGAGGTGTCCAGACTTTTGAGTACCCTTTTCTTTTATGTAGTTCCCAAAGATAATTTTGAATTTCATCACGAATTATCATGCCTTTTGGCTGTATAAGTGGAAGTCCTGCACCGATAAGAGGTGAAATAGTAAAAAGTTTTAATTCTTTGCCGAGTTTTTTATGATCTCTCTTTTCTGCTTCTACACGCATCGTCTCGAAATAGTCGAGTTCTTCTTTTGTAGAAAAAGCTAGACCATAAATACGTGTTAGCATTTTATTATTTTCACTTCCTTTCCAGTATGCACCAGCTGTTCTCGTAAGTTTAAATGAATCACTTGGAATCTCTTTCGCAGGATTTTCTGCGTGACCACCACGGCAAAGATCGGTGAAATTTCCACATGTATATAGAGTAATCTTTTCATCTTTTTTTACAATTTCTTCTATGAGTTCAATTTTGTATGGATGATCTTTGAAAAATTCTTTGGCTTCATCTGTCGCCACCTCTTTATGAGTAAATTTTGTCCATGACTTTAAGAGACCCTTCATTTTCTTCTCGATAACAGGCAAATCTTTATCAGAAAGTTTAACATCAGCAGGGAATTCAAAGTCGTAATAAAAGCCGTCATCTATAGCTGGACCAATAGTGTTTTTAGTTCCTGGATATAGTTCATTAACTGCTTTAGCTAATAAATGAGCTAAAGTGTGTCTGACCAGCGCTAAATTCTCTATATTTTGTGACATAATAAGCATATTATATACTAATTTTATAAATAAAAAAGCCACACGAGTGTTCGTGGGCTTTAAGATTCTAAAGATCTCAATTATTTACGTGGATTTTTTCTACAATTCCCTTTATTCTTGCCACTATATCAGAAACAGGTTTCTCTAAGTCATCCGGCTCATTTTGAGATACTGTGATCAAATCTGAAATTTTGATGAGGCCGTCCAGATCAAATTTAGTAGATTGACTATTGAGTTCATTATCAGAATGAGCTATGAATAACTGCATAGATGCACGATGGTTCTTCTCCTGACTGACCGTCCCCCATATGATATGTTTTTTGCTCGGTACTAATACTAACGAAATACGAAAAATGAGAGCATGTATTCTCGCAAAGACTTTCTCCCATTCAGAATGTGAAGAAAATAACATTGGATGAACATTTATAAACAATACAGGATGACGATGAGAATGATCTTCTTCTGGTTCGTGTTTTATGAGATTCATTTTTTAGAGTTTTAGAGGGTGTTTTTGTCTAAATATCATCATATATACTTATGTCCTAAGAGTCAACATTTTTTTCACATTTTTTCGAATATTCTTTCGAATAAAATATTTATGAATTTCTTTATTTTTTCTTTAGTGTTTCTTTATCTCGTTTTGATAATATTTATTTATTATTAATTAAATATAAAAAAATGATTACAAAAGTCAAAAAATGGGGAAACGAATTAGCTATTCTAATTCCAAATGTTTACGCAGAAGAATATGGGCTTAGTGATGGTGGTTATGTGTCATTAAAGCCTAATGCGGAGTCTATTATTATAGAACCGCAGAATTTAAAGAAACTTAATTTGAGAGATTTGATCAATAAGACACGTACTGGGATGTCGGCTGAATCACTGGTGGATGATTAGAGAGGTTTGATTTTTTCTATGATGATAGTCATCGAGCCATTTCGTTCGGACATTTTACCTTTTAGAGCGATACATTTATCGACTATGAGAGCAGATCGGAATTCCATATATGTTCTAGGGAAGCAAACCGCTTCGATGGATCCTGTATAATCTGTAATCTTTAAGAACATCATCATATCACCTTTCTTTGTGGTAATTTGTTTAGCTTCTTCTATTATTCCAGCGAGTATGGTGATGGCTCCGTCTTTGAGAGTTTCTTTAGCCTTCTTAATATTCATATCACGCTTTTCTATGGTTCCTTTGTATTTGTCGAGCGGATGTCCCGAAATGCATAAACCAAGAAGTTCTTTTTCCCAAGCTAATCTTTCTTCGGCGGAAATTGCTGGGGCTTCTTTGAGATTTAATGTATGAATAGACGATTCGGGCATAGATCCAAAAAGGGAATCTTGATTCTTGTGTGAGTCGCTAGCGCGTTCTTTATTGTAAGTTAATAGATCTTCTGTATTGGCCAGCATCTGACCTCTTTCCCCGAATTCATCTAAAGCACCAGCTTTAATTAAAGCTTCTAAAGATTTTTTATTTAAATTTTTATCCTGAACTCTTTCGAGGAAATTAGCCAGGGAAGTGAATTTGCCATTCTTCTTTCTCTCTTCAATGATAGCGGTAGAACATCCCTGACCGAAGTTCTTAATGGTAAGCAAACCGAATCTAATACGATCTTATCCCCTTCTTTTTCTCCTTTTATGACAGTGAATTGGCTAAAGCTCTCATTAACATCTGGTGGTAATATCGGTATTCCCATTCTCTTACATCCTGTAATCGTCTCACCGATTTTTTCTACATCTCCTGAATCAGCAGTCAGAACTGAAGACATATATATAGCAGGGAAATTCGCCTTCATATATGAAGTTTGATAGGCGACACGGCCGTAGCTCGCGGCATGAGAATTATGCACTATGATGTCATTAGCTACGAAATTGTGATCAGGGTTCACAGTTAAATCATAAGTCATTTCTTGACCCGCTTTTTTAATAGAAATCACCCCATCCCAATATATATCCGAAATACCATTATCTTTCTCATGATTTTTTAGTAAATAATCCATATCTCTGACGGTGGCTATTCTTTGACCGAGTTCTAATTTTTCTAGATTTGTCCAACCATCAAAAGTTAGGAATGGGTGATTGCTTGTAGCTTTGATTTTCTTTCCTGTTCTAGTAATTAATTCAAAAACTTCTTTGATACCATTTTCCATAACGGCATTTATTTTTCTTCCTGACAATGAATAGTTGGAAGATAGAGAAAAAACATTCGGCTTTAAATTACTCTCATAAATATTTTTAATTGTAGATACACTTCCATCTTTCGAATTAACTATTTTTGTATCACCTGTTAAACATTTATTAAATCCGTAAGCTGCGAAGGGTTCTATCAGTACCCATAATTCATTTGCCTTCTTCTCGGAAAGTCCTCCTTTAACGAAACCTTTAAGAAGTTTTTCTTTTTGCTCCTGCATGTCTTTGGGAATCTTTTTTCCCATCGCTTTTCTGAGTTTGTCGGCTTCGAGCCATGAGTATCCGGCAAGCTTAATGGCGATCATCATAACGTCATCCTGATATGTGATAACTCCAAAAGATCTGTCTAGGATGTCCTTTAGACGTGGGTCTAGATATCTAACTTTAGATGCATCATGCTTTCTTTCTATGTATTGCGGAATAGATTCAAGAGGTCCTGGCCTATATAGTGCCACCATAGCGTTTATGTCGTGAATAGTGGAAGGCTTAAGTTCCTTTAAGAACTTAGTCATACCACTACCGTTTAATTGGAAGAGTCCAATAGTCTCACCGCGAGCTAACATTTCGAAAGTCTTTGTATCATCTACTGGAATATTTTCTATATCAATATCTACATTTTCTATTTTTTTAACTCTTTCTACTGAATCGGCTAAGATAGACAAGTTTTTAATTCCTAGAAAGTCGAATTTGAGAAGTCCTACTCCGTCCTCACCGACGCCGTGCATATCGTACTGTGTGATGATCTTATTATCACCTTTGGTGTCGTATTGAATAGGTACAAATTCTTCGAGAGGTTCAGGCGCTATCACCACTCCAGCAGCGTGAACAGAAATGTGTCTGGCACATCCTTCAATTTTCTTTGCCATATCAATAATCTTCTTCGTATCAGCGTCTTCATCATAAATCTTTTTTAAATCCGCCACTTCTTCGAGAGCTCTGTCTATAGTCATGGGGAAACCTTGGGCGCCCATTGGAATGAGTTTGGAAATACCGTCAGCTTTCTCATATGGATAGCCCATAGCACGAGCTACGTCACGTACTGCACCGCGGGCCATCATAGTACCGAATGTTCCTATCTGTGCTACTTTATCCACACCGTACTTCTGGCGGGCATAGTTAATAACATCGTCACGACGATTATCAGCGAAGTCCATATCGATATCGGGAGCAGAAGGACGTTCTGGGTTTAGGAATCTTTCGAATGGAAGTTTGTACTCAAGTGGATTTACATTCGTAATATGAGTTACATAAGTAGTTAAGGAACCAGCGACAGACCCTCGAATATTAGTTAGAATATTATTCTCATGTGCAAAGCGAAGCAGGTCAGATACGACGAGGAAGTATTGGGCGTAACCTTTATCTTTAATAACTTTTAATTCGTATTCTAGGCGTTTGATAACTTCTGGATCTTCTACAGAGAGACCTCGTTTAGGAATTCCTTCATAAGCAATTCTTTTTAATTCATCATCATAACTTAAACCGCTTTCTACTATCAGTTTAGGGAAGTACCATTTACCTAAAGTTAATTCTAAATTACACTCGTCTGCTATTTTGGAAGTATTTTCTATAGCCTCTGGTACATCTTTGAAAAATTCCTCGGCTTTTTCACCTGATATGAAAGAAAAATCAGATTCATCGTCCTCAGTAATTCTATCTGAGATATCACCGTGAGTGTTCACGAGGGTTAAAGTCGCACGTGCTATCTTATCTTCAGGATTTAAATAATAGACATCATGCGCTGCTACGAGCTGGGTGTTTGTTTCTTTGGCGAGCTCTTTAATTTGCACCATTAATGCATCATGATTCTCTAATTCGGGATGATGGGTGACTTCTAAGTAGAAATTTTCAGCGCCGTATACGGATTTGTAAAAAGCGATCTTCTCGCGAGCTTTTTCTTTATCTCGCATTTTAAGAGCGGCAGATATTTCGCTGGAAAAAGCAGGGGCTATAGCTATTAGCCCTTCGTGGTATTTTTCTACTAACTCTTTATCTATTCGTGGTTTGTAATAGAAACCTTCGAGGTGAGAATAGGTAACTAATTTAATTAAATTTTTATATCCAGTAAAATCTTTTGCTAGTAGTACTAAACGATGTCTGCGATTATCTACTCCAGCTTGCATGTCTTTACGAGTTCTTACCGCCACATATGCATCGATTCCTATAATAGGCTTAACGCCTTCTTTCTTTGCCTTTTGATAGAATTCTATGGCTCCATAAAGGTTACCATTGTCAGTGAGTGCGAGAGATGTCATGCCTAAAGACTTCGCTTTTTTAACTAAATCAGGAATTTTAGGCAAAGCAGAAAGTAGGGAGTAATGTGAGTGTGTGTGGAGATGGACGAATTTCGACATATTAA
This sequence comes from bacterium, assembly GCA_030648705.1. Taxonomy (GTDB): domain Bacteria; phylum Patescibacteriota; class Minisyncoccia; order Phycocordibacterales; family PALSA-1337; genus JAPLZH01. The sequence continues at coordinate 13,487 of JAUSHF010000018.1, read as the reverse complement.
AAGTATATCAGATTAGCTATAATATGAGTAATAGTACGTATTATTAAAAAGAATGAAAAAGAGCGCAGAAAATAAATGTGAAATAGGAATAGACGAAGCAGGAAGAGGGCCTTTAGCTGGTCCTGTATCTGTCGGCGCTTTTATTTTTCTTAAAAAATCGGCGAAGAAACTTTTTAATGGTGTCAAAGAATCTAAACAGCTTAGAGAGGAAAAAAGGGAAGAATGGTTTTTAAAAATAGACAAAGCGAAGAAAGCGGGTTTAGTGGATTTTTCTGTTAAATTAATTTCGAATAAAATAATAGACGATAAGGGTTTGTCTTTTGCTATTAAAAAAGGTTTGAGTGGAGCTTTGTCTTCGGTCGTTGGTAAGAATGAAAAAAAGAAAGACAAAAAAGATAAAAAAGATTTTTTCGTACTCTTAGATGGCGGACTTAAAGCCCCTGCGGATTATTTGAATCAAAAGACTATTATAAAGGGTGATGAGAAAATTCAAGTAATCGCTCTCGCATCTATTTGCGCAAAAGTTCTACGAGATAGGTATATGCGAAAAATCTCTCTAAAATTTCCGGAATATAAATTCGACATACATAAAGGTTATGGGACGAAGGGGCATTATGACGCCATAAAAAAATTTGGAATTTTAGATATACACAGAAAAAGTTTTTTAAAAAATATCTTGAAGTAAAAAACTATTTTTTTGCTTTTGAAAAATAAAAATGGAAGACCTCGAGAGATCCTCCATTTGAAGAAAAACTTTTCACTACTCAAATTAATCGAATTCATCCATTTCGCTCTGCACTCTTTCTTGGATGAAGTCCCACCAGCTACTATTCGAAACATCAGCTAAGTAGTGTTTTTGATAGAAAAGAGTGTATGCTTCCATTGCACCGATTTCTTTATCCCATAGAATCTGATATTCATCGTTGTTAAAATCAAAAAAAAGTAAATGATCCGCTTTCCACAGTAGTCTCTGATCTTTAGCGACTAACCATCTCCATCTTAAAAGTTTTAAATTTGCATCTATTCTCATTTTTCGAGCTTGGAAAATACGATAAAAAGGTATGGCCATGAGAATGAAAAAAAGAAGAGTGAAACAAAACATTTCTTTACTCATTTTGTCCTTATTTGGTTTGGGTTTACTTGATTTCAAAGTATCTTCTATAACTATACAAATATATTAAAATTTTGCAAATAACTTTTGTTAATATTTGCTTCTAGCTCGGTGAATGCGAGATATTGCAAAAAATAATAAATAGTGTATATTAGAATAACTATGGTAAACAGAATGCGTGCCACGAGAGCACATAGAGACAATAGAAGATCACATCATGCATTAGACGCAGTACGTCTAGGTACTTGTTCTAATTGTAACAGCAAGCATGTCAGTCACACAGTCTGCACAGTCTGCGGATTCTATAAGGGTAAGGAAGTTATTGATATGAAGGCCAAAATCACTAAAAAAGCAAAGAAATCAAAGGCGAAAGAAAACGCCAGATAAATTAGTTAAATCAGAATTATAAGTTAATAGAGTTCCTTAAAAAATAAAAGTTCTTCATAAAAATAAAATGGCAAACAGACACTTATCAAGATCAATCGCTCTACAATGTCTCTTCGAGTGGGATATGAGAGGAGGATCTTTTCATGTGGGTGATACTGTGGAAAGTTCGGTGTCGAGAAGTGTAGCGGAGTTTGCGCCGGGGATGGGAGATATTGCGTTCGTTGTAAATTTGATAGATGGTGTCTTAGCACAAAAGGAAAATATAGATGAGATTATAGTAAAAGCAGCGCCAGAATGGCCTCTTCAGAAGATTTCTGCAGTAGACAGAAATGTTCTGAGGATAGGTCTATACGAACTTCTTTTCTCTGATAGAAAAGAAGTTCCTGCGAAAGTGGCTATTAATGAGGCTATTGAACTCGCTAAGACATATGGTGGAGACAATAGTGGTAAATTCGTAAATGGAGTGCTCGGTGCTATTTATAAAGAGTTAGGTGAGCCGGGCAAAGACGAGGTCTCTACTAAGAAGAAGAAAATAGCTGACATACCTTTCGAAGAGATGCCAATTCAGAATCTAGGTGGCGCCATCGTCTTTGCCCGGCACGAAGATAATATTTACATGGCCCTCGTCCATGATGTATTCGGTCACTGGACTCTGTCTAAAGGGAAAATCCCTAAAGACGTAGATGTAAAGGAAGGAACTATTGCAAAGATTAAAGAAGAGATTGGTATAAAGATAAAAATCAAAGAGGATCTAGGAATGAATGAATACGTCGCTTCAGATCCAGAACTCGGAAAGATCCGAAAGCAAGTTCATTATTTCCTAGCAGAATCTAAATATGAGACGTTGAAGCTCGCGGACAAAGGAGGCCTAGATGATGCACAATGGTTTAAGATTTCGGACATCCTCGAATTAAATTTTTATAATGACATTTTGCCAATGGTTACAAAGGCTATAACACTTCTCTCAGAAGGTAAGGTTTAAAAATAAACGCAATAATAAACGCAAAAATAAAAATTAAGACTTTAAATATGATTCCAGATTTTGTAAAATTCGAAGAAAATTTAAAAATATCTTTCAAAGATAAAGATTTACTAATAAGAGCACTAACTCATCGTTCGTATTTAAATGAACATAAAAAACCAGGATTAGAACATAACGAACGTTTAGAATTTCTCGGTGACGCAGTCTTAGAGCTCGTGGTAACCCTTTTCCTTTTTAAAAAATATCCAGCGAGAGCTGAAGGAGAATTAACTTCATATAGAGCAGCTATTGTGAATACTATAAATCTAGGAAAGGTAGCACTTATTATGGGTGTAAACGAATATTTGCTCTTATCTAAGGGCGAAGCAAAGGATATCGGTAGAGCTAGAAGTATTATTCTCGCTGATACAGTCGAGGCTATCATCGGTGCTATTTATTTAGATCAAGGTTACGATAAAGCTGAAGAATTTATTCATAAGAATATTATAGACAATTCAGACGTTGATGGAATAGTGAAAAATAAATTATGGTTAGATGCAAAAAGCCGTTTCCAAGAACATGCTCAGGACGAAACAGGTATTACTCCAGCATATAAATTAGTTAAAGAAACAGGTCCCGATCACGACAAAATTTTCACCATAGCCGTCTTCATCGGCAAAACCCAAATCGCTATCGGCGCTGGTCCGTCTAAGCAAGAAGCCGAGCAAATGGCAGCCGAGAGGGCGCTTGAGGTGAAGGGGTGGTAATGTACCAAGTTGGTGCATATTTTGCACACACTTAACTTGTGTAAAAAATGCACAAGTTCAACATATAAATAAATATCACACAAAATTTTTATTTGTGGAACTTCCAATGATTGTTTGGAGGAGTATACTTTAGGTATTAGAATAAAAAATTGGCTACTAATAATCAAAAATCACAAATAGTCATATATAAGACTGAAAATGGCGAAACAAAAATCGACGTGCGTTTTGATGGTGAGACTGTGTGGCTTACACAAAATGCTTTATCTGAACTATTTCAGACTACTAAACAAAATATAAATTTACATGCTAAAAATGTTTTTGAAGAGGGTGAATTAAATAACGATCGAACTGTCAAGGATTTCTTGATAGTTCAAAAAGAGGGGAACAGAGTGGTCTCTAGAAATGTTGAACATTATAACCTAGATTTAATCATTTCTATTGGTTATCGTGTGAAAAGTTCTATTGCCACAGCTTTCCGTCAATGGGCCACAGCCAGACTTAGCGAATACATAGTAAAGGGTTTTGTACTTGATGATGAGAGATTGAAAAATCCTGACCTACCCTTCGACTATTTTGAGGAATTAAGTAGACGGATTTCTGATATCCGTACTTCAACTGATGTGCTTAAGGTGCTTAAAATAGCAAAGAAAAAGTGATATAATTTAACGTATGAATTTAAAAAGTTTGGAAATTTCTGGATTCAAGTCTTTTGCTAAAAAGTCTGAATTACAATTCACATCAGCTATTACGGGTATAGTCGGTCCAAATGGTTCTGGTAAGTCGAATGTCGCAGAGGCATTTCGTTTTGTGCTGGGAGAGCAGTCTATTAAATCTCTGCGTGGTAAGCGTGGAGAAGATCTTATTTGGAATGGCTCTGGAGATTTAACGAGAGGAAATAGAGCTTCTGTAAAAGTAATATTTGACAATTCATCAAAGATTTTTCCAATGGACTTTAATGAGATTTCCATAGAGCGTATCGTTCACCGTGATTCTTCAAATGATTATTTCATAAATGGCACTAATGTTCGTTTAAAGGATATTGCAGAATTATTAGCAAATGCTCACATCGGCGCTTCAGGTCATCACATAATTTCGCAAGGCGAAGCTGACCGAATCTTATCTGCCAATACAAGCGATCGAAGAGAAATGATAGAGGACGCCCTCGGTTTAAAAATTTATCAATACAAAAAACGCGAGAGTGAGAAGAAGCTTGAGAAGACAGAAGAAAATATTGCTCAGGTAGAATCTCTACGTCGTGAAATAGCACCGCACCTACGATTTTTAAAAAAGCAGGTAGAGAAAATAGAAAAGGCTCGTGAACTCAGAGAGACATTAAGAAGTTCTGCAAAAGAATACTTCACTCGCGAGAAAATATATTTAGATGCTGAAAAAGCTAAAATTTCAAAAGCCTTTGAGGCGCCGAAAAAAGAATTCGAGGATCTTTCTCGTGATTTAGAGAATGCAAAGAATATTGTTTCTCTTTCTAATAAAAATGATGAAAAGAGTCAGGTCTTAATAAGTATTGATAATAAAATCCAGCAGATTTTAAGCGAGAAGGAAAATGTGATGCGAGAAGCTGGCCGAATAGATGGAGAGATTTCATCACTAGAAAGATATATAAAAAGAGAAGAGGAGAAACAAAAGACTGATGAAGGAAAAACTGTTCTTTTTAAAGATGTCGAAAAGTTTATTAAATCTATAGAAGTGGATCTTGGCGAAGTGGATAGAGAATTTTCAGTTATTTCCTCGGCTTCATTATTAAATTTCAACTCAAGTTTCGAAAAAATAAAGACCTTTTTTATAAAAATTAAAGAAACCTGCACAAGTTTCGTCTCCTTTAACACTGTCCCACATGATACTTCATCGATAGAAGAAGCTAGAAAAGAAATTTCAGCACTATTTGATAAAAAATCTACTTTCGGATCAGAATTAAATAATATTAAAGAAAAGGAAGTCGCAATAAAGAATGAGTACAAAAATATTCAAATAGAAATAGAGAAAGAAAAAGATACGAACAGAGACGCTGAAAGAGATGTCTTTAGAATAGTGGCAAAACAGAATGAAGTTCGTGCTATCCTTGATAAATTAAGATCCGAAGAAGAAAGATTAAGAAGGGAAGAAATGATTTTTAATCAAGATGTTCAGGATGTATATATCATAGTCGGCCGAGAAGCTGTGGATTATGAAAGTGGAAAAATCTTAAATTCAGAAGGAATTCTAGTAAATCACGAGGTAATTCTCAATGAATCCAGAGATAAACAGGAACTCAGAAAAAAGGAAATAGAAAGAGTAAAAATTCGCCTAGAGGAAGCGGGTGGCGCTGGCGGTTCTGAAATAGAAAAAGAATTTAAAGACACTACAGACAGAGATGAATTTTTAGCTAAGGAATTAGTTGATTTAGAAAAATCTTCCGAAAGTTTGAAGAATTTAATTAAAGAATTAGCGTCACGATTAGATATGGAATTTAGAGAAGGTGTCCTAAAAATAAATTTAGAATTCCAGAAACTTTTCGAGATGATGTTCGGTGGCGGTTCGGCGTTCCTCGTCCTTATTAAAGAGAAAAAGCGTACTCGCGTAGATGATTCTCTTAAACTTGGCGAAGATGGCGGGATAAACATAGATATGGATAAAGAAGAAGACGAGGGAAAGGAAGGAATTGACATTTCAGTTTCTTTGCCTCGTAAGAAGATTAAAGGCTTGGTAATGCTTTCTGGAGGAGAGAGAGCTCTTACATCCATCGCTCTTCTCTTTGCTATTTCTCAAGTGAATCCACCACCATTTATTATTCTAGACGAGACCGACGCCGCACTCGACGAAGCAAATTCGAAAAAATACGGAGATATGGTCGCACGTCTAGCCGAGAAATCCCAGCTAATTCTCATAACTCATAATAGAGAGACAATGTCCCGCGCCGGAGTAATTTACGGAGTTACTATGGGCAAAGAGGGTGCTTCGAAGTTACTCTCAATCAGATTCGAAGAAGCTGTCGAGGTGGCAAAATAAAACTCTAGAGAGCTGACTTTTTGGAACATTCTTAAATTAAAGAGTAATCAAGGATTTTCTTTTCTAGATCAGCGTTTTCTACGCGGAATTTAACAGTGTCTCCGAGACGATATCTTTTTTTAGATTTTTCACCGATTAGAGAATATGTTTTTTTATCGAATATAAAGAATTCGTTCTCTTTATCACTCAAAGATTTGATTCTGATTAGACCTTCACATTTCGTTTCTTTATCTTCTACGAACATACCCCATTCAGTCACACCGCTGATAGTTCCTTCGAATTCTTTGCCAATTCTCTCAGCCATGAACTCCACCTGTTTATATCTAATAGAAGCGCGTTCTGCTTCAGCTGCACTGATTTCGCGTTCTGTAGACTGCTCAGCTATTCTTTCTAAATTCTTAAGAGCCTTTTCTAGAGAAGCTAAATTATGATTATCTTTTTTGTTCTCTAAACAAGCTTCTAATATGCGATGAACGACAAGGTCAGGATAACGGCGTATAGGCGAAGTGAAATGAGTATAATGGCTAAAGCCGAGACCGAAATGGCCGATATTTTTCGTGCTATATATAGCTTTTTGCATCGAACGAATCGTAGCCACTCTGATTACATTTGCTTCAGGCTTTGATTTAACCGACTCTAATAATTTATTTAATTCAAAAGGGGATACATCACCTTCATCATCTAAGTGAAGTGAATGTCCGAGCGATTTAACGAAATTACTTAAGTCTGCAATTCTCTCACGATCTGGTAATTCATGAATTCTGTAAATTCCATTCATTTTGCCGACAAACTTTCCAGCTTTTGGAACCATTTTTCCATCACCAGTTTTATTTCTCAATACATCAGATATGAATTTAGCTACTTCACGATTTGCGAGAAGCATAAATTCCTCCACGAGCTTATGCGCATCTAAACGTTCCTTCTTATACACTCCGATAGGATGTCCGAATTCGTCTAATTTGAATTTAATTTCATCTTGTTCGAATTCTATTGCACCCTTTAGCATTTTTTCTACACGAAGTTTTTTGGCAATTTCATTTAAAATAAAAAGGGTAGAATGGAATTCATTTGAAGTATTTTTAATAGCTTCTTCAGCTGTTTCGTATGTGAAGCGTTTGTTTGAATTTATAATACTCTTACTAAATGTACGGTCTAATACTCTACCGTTTCTATTCATTTTAAAAATAGCACTAAAAGCAAATTTATCTTCATTAGGATTTAAGCTACAAAGGTCGTTCGAGAGAACTTCTGGAAGCATTGGTACTGTTCTGTCTACCATGTAAATAGAACATCCGCGTTTAAAAGCTTCTCTATCTAATTCTGTATCTGGACGCACGAAATGAGATACATCAGCGATATGCACTCCGATTTCGAATAATTCTTCACTGGCGTCTTGACCAGAACTTATTTTTCTAAATGATATAGCATCGTCAAAGTCTTTAGCATCTACTGGATCTATTGTACAAGTCCAAGTATTTCTGAGATCTCTTCTACTCTGGGATTCTTTTACAAGCTCATCTCTATATCTAGCTTTCCAAGATTTCGCTTCTTTTTCTATTTCATTTCTAAAAACATTATCAAATCCACTTTCTAATACTATGGATTTCATTTCTGTATTATGATCTCCTTTTTTCCCAAGTACACTTATGATTTCTGCTTCGGGCATTTTTGCATCTAGACGCCAAACTGTAAATTTAATTTGAGCTTTAAATCCATCTTTAATATTATTTTTAATTTCAGGAGGTAGACTTTTTACCGTAGCGAATGGAATAAAGAAAGGTGTGTAGATTTTCTTATCATCAGGAAAAAGTTCAAAGCCATTTTTAACTGTTTTTATAATTCCGACAAAATTTGTGCGAGCACGTTCTTTAATAGAAATAATTCTGCCTTCATTTTTACCTTCACGATTTTTCCTAACGATATCTACAGTGACAGTATCGCCGTTAAATGCGGTATTTAAATAAGATGGAGGTATGAATATGTCGTTATCTCTTTCATATTTTTCTGGAGATTTACCAGCTTTATCGAAAGGGGTTACGAAGCCGAAACCCTTTTCGTGGGTACTAATAATACCCTCAATCTTACCGAGCCTGTCCTTTTTACTGTTTTTATTATTTGAGTTTTTCACACTTGACAGTATAGCACAAATATTACGCTTATGCTATCTTTTCAGAATGATTTTTTTGTGCTGATCTTATTTACCAGCGACTAAGTTTAAAGCCAATATATATGCCAAGTAGTGCTCCGACAGCACCTAATATCATAGATGAAAAGGAAAACATTGAAGCTCCCCAAAGCTCCGGAACATAACCTCCGATAGCTGAGCCGAGAAACATAAAAATCCAAACTAATTTCTTCGTGTCCATTTGCTAGATTATATCACATCATATTGCTATAATTAAAATATGAAAAAAATAAAAGTTGCAATAAATGGTTTCGGTAGAATTGGTAGAGCATTTTTAAAAGTAGCCTTAGCTCGACCAGACGAAATCGAAATCGTAGCAGTAAATGATCTAGGTGATATTAAGAATATGGCGTATCTCTTAAAATATGATACTGCATACAGAGCGAGTGGATTAGATATTAAAGTTCGAACCGCAGAAGAAGGAAGTCCGGCTTTAATCGTAAATGGACAGGAGATCGCATATTTGAGTGAGAAAGAACCTTCACTTCTACCTTGGGTTAAATTAGGAGTAGATGTAGTCGTAGAATGTACAGGTCTTTTTACTTCATATGAGAAATCTAACGTTCATATAAAAGCAGGTGCAAAGAGAGTGGTAATATCAGCTCCAGCAAAAGATGATGGAAAGAGTGAAGTGGCTGGTGCGACCGTGCTTCTCGGTATTAATGAAGAATTAATGAAGGGTGTAAAAATTACTTCTAATGCTTCATGTACTACGAATGCGGCTTCACCATTTTTAGCTATTTTAGATCAGACTATTGGGATAGAGAAAGCTCTGCTTAATACGGTACACGGGTATACGTCTAGTCAAGGATTAGTAGACGGGCCAAATAAAAAAGATTTCCGTGAAGGACGTGCGGCCGCTATGAATATAGTTCCTTCTTCTACTGGTGCCGCTATCGCTGTAGCAAAAGCTTTACCTTCATTGGCAGGAAAATTCGATGGAGTTTCAATGCGTGTGCCTGTAGTGACTGGATCTATTGTGGATGTAACTTTTATTTCTAAAAAGGAAACTTCAGTCGCAGAAGTAAATGAAATTTTGAAAAATGCCTCCGACGAAGAAAAATGGAAAAACATTTTCGCTGTCACGGACGAAGACTTAGTATCTTCCGACATCATCGGCAACCCCCACGCTTCTATCGTTGATTTAAAATTCACTCGCGTCGTCGGCGGAAATTTAGTCAAGGTGATGGCGTGGTATGATAATGAGATGGGGTATACGTATACGTTGGTGGAGCATGTTATCAAGGCTGGACGTTTGGTATAATTGATTTACAAACTAGATGGGTGTTGTTTTGCTATACAGATGAAATTTATATTTATAGCCATATTATTGCTATTTAGTGATAGAATAGCGATTTATACATATACTTGCTTGACAAATATATAGGGTATGCTATACTGGTTGCGTAAGAGTACATTAAATTTATTGGAAGATTGAAGATGGCTCAATGACATTTGTGTTGGCATGTCAGCCAACAAGCCATTCCTACTTCAATAAAGGACTACGTTCTTGCGGATAACTGCAAGCGTTGGAAAAAAGTCCACGTTCAAGACCTTTACCTATCTTGAACAACCCAGATTTATCGTGTGCGAGATGTTGGCGTAAAAAGCGCACCGGACTTGAATCGGATAGCTCGACTGGAAGTGTGTGAAGATGCGGATAACAGGCAAGAGTCGAAAGACTCCTGCCCAGAAACTCTTAGTATCTTCATCCACGGCTTCGTAAGACGATTCTGCCTTCAATGGCAAAAAGACGGAGGTTCGATCTAATCGAGCTCTCCCACACGAGAATTTAAAGGCCACCCTCAAAAGTGGCCTTTTCTCTTGCTTGCTATTCTAAACACTTAGTTTATGATGTATTCGTAAGCCATTTGAAACCAAAATATTCACACCAAACCGTCCACCTTTTCAGCACTTAATTTGTTGAGTTTTGGAAAGGTGAGCGCGCGGAGTTTCTTAAAATTTGAATTTTATAGAGCTAACACTATAGAAGAAAAAAATCTGTAAAAATGATATAATGAGACCATGTCTAATATTGACCAAATCAGCAAAGAACGAGCTAAGGAACTTTTTGGTAGTCTGGAAATTGAAAATTTTGAAGTCGGAACTTCTAAAGGTTTACAACGGATCCACAAATATCTATTTGTGAATCTTTACGATTTTGCTGGTATCATTCGTGTGAAAGATATAAGCAAAGGAGGTTTTCGCTTTGCTTCTTGTTTATATCTAGAAGAAAGTTTGAAAAAAATCGATGAAATGCCGGAAAGTACGTTTGAGCAAATTATTGCCAAATATGTGGAAATGAATATCGCTCATCCATTTATGGAGGGTAATGGGCGAAGTATGAGAATATGGCTCGATTTGATGTTGAAAAAAAATCTCAAACAATGTGTCGATTGGATAAAAATCGACAAATCTGACTATTTGAACGCAATGCAACGTAGTCCTGTGAAGGATCTTGAGATTCGGGAACTTTTGCGCACTGCTTTGACCGACAAGATTAATGACCGTGAAGTCTTTATGAAGGGTGTGGAACAGTCGTATTATTACGAGGAAGAAGATTTTTATAAATAATGTAAATTTTAGATAATTAAGTCTGAGGAATTAGTATAAAAATCGACCTGCTCGTGTGGAGAAGGTCGATCGATACCAATTTTTACTGTGAAGAAATCAGAATTCCAAATCATCTGGTAGTTCTACGCCAGAGAATGTAATTCTTCTGGTTAGGACGTCGACTGTGTATGGTATGCAGATGCCTTTTCCATTTGTGATCGCTACTCGCATCAGACGACCATTTGCAGAAGACCTTTCAAGTCTTTGGGCTTTCAAAGGTCGAGCCTGTAAGATTTGGTTATCGTAAATAATTCTTCCGTTTCGAAGTGGACCGTAAATACCAAAAAGAATCCCGAATGATAACCACGACACAAATGCGAGATTTTTAATCAAGTTTCTGGAATGATCGAGTGGATAATAAACCATCCACAGACCTATTCCACCATAGAAAGCAACGGCCACAAAATACAGAACCACATATTTGATTTCCATAAAGACCTTTTTGTTTGCTTGAATCTACTTTGTGGGTATAAACAAGCGTTTTAGTTTTCCTTTTAATATATTATAATATTAGTATGAAAATAGCTATTGCCAGTGATCACGCTGGATTTGAATTAAAAGGAAAAATTAAAGAGTTTATAAAAAAGCATTGGGCTAGTAAAGTTCGAGTGGTAGACTATGGTCCTGACGAATTAGTTTTTAATGATGATTATCCAGATTATGTTTCTAAAGTAGCAAAAGAAGTATCGGAAGATCCGCTCCATGTGAAAGGAATAGTGATCGGTGCTTCTGGTCAAGGTGAAGCAATGGTTTCTAATAGATATAAAAATGTTAGGGCTGGAGTTTATTATGGCGGGACTTTAGACGTACTAGAAGCTGTACGAACTCACAATAATTCTAATGTACTTTCACTCGGCGCTAGATTTTTAACAGAAAAAGAAGCCTTAAAAGCAGTAGAAATTTGGCTCACTACTCCGTTTAGTGAAGACGAGCGACATATTAGAAGAAATAAAAAAATAGAATGTTTACCTCATAGTCACACACAACATCATGATTAATATTACACCAGCTATTTTACCAGCAGATTTTTCTGAATTAGAAGAAAAAGTTTCTTCAGTTAAGGGGCTAGTATCTTTAGTGCAAATAGACATTACAGATAAGACTTTTACAGATGAAGCTACGTGGCCGTACAAAAAGCCAGATATGAATTTCGAAAGTATTCTTAAAGAAGAAAGGGGAATGCCATTCTGGGAAGATGTGGATTACGAAATAGACTTAATGGTGAAGAAGCCTGAAGAGGTGGTGGAGGACTGGATTATTACAGGCGCTACTAGACTCATAATTCACTCGAAAAGTTCTGAAAATCTAGGACAATTAATAGATGATCTCTATGGCAGAATCGAAATATATTTAGGATTAGAAATAGAAGATGATATCAGTGTGATAGAGAAATACATAGATAAGATTAGTGGAGTGCAAACTATGGGTATATCTGTTATCGGACATCAGGGTCATCCCTACGCACCCGAAGTCATTCCTAAAATTAAAGAAATCAGAAATAAATACCCAAGTTTACCAATATCAGTAGACGGCGGAGTAAATTTAGAAAACGCAAAAGATTTAATAGATGCTGGTGCTACCAGACTTGTCTGCGGTTCGTATTTATTTGAAAGTAATAATATCGTCGAAGCATACGATAAGATACGAAATATTTAGTTTAAAGATTTGTATATTTAGTTAAAAAATTTGTTTAATATATTATAAATATGATATCAGACGAGAAAATAAAAGAATTGGAAAAAACGGCGAAAGAAATCCGCATTTCTATTATCGAAATGTTAATAGAAGCAAAGAGCGGACATACTGCCGGAGCTCTCGATATGGCGGATATTTTTTCCTATTTATATTTTCATGCTTTAAAACAAGATCCTAAAAATCCTGATTGGAAAGACCGTGATAGATTCGTACTTTCCGCTGGGCACATTTGTCCTGTGTATTATGCAACTTTAGCCCACAGAGGATATTTTCCTATTTCTGAATTAAAAACTTTAAGAAAATTTGGCTCAAAATTACAAGGGCATCCACACCGTGAATTTTTACCAGCTTTAGAGACTTCGTCAGGGTCTCTCGGCTCTGGTTTATCACAAGCGGTAGGTATGGCTCTAGCAGAGAGAATGGATTCAGGAAAAAACTCTATTAAAAAATTCGTAGTCGTGACAGGTGATGGGGAATTAGACGAAGGACAAAATTGGGAAGCTATAATGCTCGCCGGTAAAGAAAAATTAAAAAATCTCATAGTTTTCATAGATAGAAATAATATTCAAATAGACGGATTTACTGAAAATATTATGCCCCTGAATCCACTCGGAGATAAATGGCGTGCTTTTAATTGGAATGTCATAGAGATAGACGGACATGATTTCAAAGCAGTAGACGACGCTTGGGAAAAAGTAAAAATCGTCACGGACAAACCCTCTGTCATCATCGCAAACACAATTTCTTCAAAAGGCATTCCCGCTT
>JAUSHF010000008.1 GCA_030648705.1 bacterium | reverse complement strand
TAGGTATTACTGATAAACCAGATAAATGATTTTTAGAAACCGCTAATATTTCGGTAACCTCGCCATGAACATTTATGAAGGAAAAATCAGTATTGTGTTCGAATATGTCTCTTAGAAAGAGAAATGAAACTATAGACATAGAATGAACTGAAAAATTACTTACCAAAAAAGTATCCCTAATGGTTTTTTGAAATTCTTTAATAACACTTTTTAAAGCAATACTTGAGAAGATAGGTACTTCTATTATATTTGCTTTATTATTTATAGGATTTTCTACACTATATCCGTTTAAACGAATATCTGTCATACTTTTCTCAATTTGTATAATATCTTTCTTTAATTCGGGCTTGTTTTGGTCAGTCACAAATTTTTTCTCAAAACTTTTTTCCTCTTCATCTACTAAAGCATCTATAAATGATTTTGTTACTAGGAAAGATTTTGGACTTTTTGTAGAAAGAATTTTTGTTTCTGAATTTACCCATGGTGAAGAAAGTACTAAATGTACCTCGCTGATTTTTCCACTATGATATGACAAATCTTTACAAAGTCTTTTTAGTGCCACAACGGTGGAAGATTGGAGCTTTTTACCATAAACATTAATATTAAAAGGTATTATTTCCCTTTTGCTCTTAATTACTTTTGGAAGAGAATTCTCACCGAAGACGACTATAGCACCACCCACAGTTCCACTACTAATATCAAAGACTAGTACTTTTTTTTCTTTTTCATGAGATAAAAAACTAAAAAACGACATGAGATAATTATAGCATAATATAAAACATCACGTTGTGGATTATCTTGTTTATATCAAAACTGCTTTTATTCTACGAACACCCGCTGATACAGCTTCTTCTTTTTGGATTTTGAATTTGAGGGGTGAAGTTTTTCCTTCGGCTGTAGAAAGTTCACCGGTATTCTTAACATGAGGGCCTCCACAAAATTCTTTTGAGTATGCATTTCTTACTGCATTTTCGATTTTTTCTTTACTATCATTTTCGCCAACTATTTCTTTACCTATAAAGTATATAGACACTGAATCTCCGTATTTATCTGCAAAGAAATGGCGTGCACTGAGATTTTCAGCTTCATTCTTAGGTAAAATAACCTTTTGTACAGGTAAAGACTCACTTATTCTGGCGTTTACAATGTCTTCCACCTTCTTTTTTTCATCATCAGTCATCTTTGCTCCGTGTGCAAAGTCGAAACGAAGTCTCTCCGAAGTGATATTAGATCCTTTCTGAGATACTGCGTCACCTAGTACTTCGTGTAAAGCTTGGTGAAGGAGATGTGTGGCTGTGTGATACTTAATAACCATATCACTAGCATCAGCTAATCCTCCTTTAAACTTTTGTTCGGATCCTGATCTGGAAGATTTCCTGTGAGCATCCATTAACTCTACAAACTTTTCTTTTGCAACTTCTATGATTTTATAATTTAATTCTTTTGCAATCTCTAATGATAATTCCATTGGGAATCCATGTGATGTAAAAAGATCAAAGAGGATTTGTCCGTCCACTTCGCCTTTTTCTTTGTACATTTTTGAGAATTCAATATTTCCTTTTGAGAGAGTCTTCCTGAATTTATCTTCTTCGGCTTTTATCGTGTCGGCTATTTCCTTTGCTTTGTTAAATGTTTCTGGATATGAGTCTTTATAATATGCTAGTAGTGGTTCTACAAATGAAGATAGATCTGTTTTGATCTCTAACTTGTCCATGAAGCTTACTGCTCTACGTATTAAACGGCGTACGAAGTATCCCTGATCTATATTCCCCGGCAGGACTCCGTCACCTATTAAGAAAGTGCTGGATCTTAGATGATCCGCAATCACTCTGAAAGCTGGTGTATAGGCTGGATCCGAATACTTTTTACCTGATTTATTCTCTAATTCACTAATAATGTCAGCAAATACGTCTATAGCAAAAATGTCTGCTGTATTAATGGATGCCATGGCTATTCTCTCTAGTCCTCCGCCGAAGTCGACATTTTTCTGTGCTAATTTGCTGAATTTATGGGGAGTACCTGAATCCATGTCTGTGCTCGCAGTCGGATTTTCGGAATCTTTCACATATTCCATGAATACAGAGTTTCCGATTTCTAAATATCTTCCACAGTCGCAATTCGGATGACATTTTTCTCCGAATTTAGTATCGTGATTCACATCGCTGAATTCATAGAACATTTCTGAATCAGGACCACCTGGTTCTCCCTTCGGCATTTTCTCTGGTGTTCCTGATCTAGACCACCAGTTTTTAGCGGAATTATAGTAAAATATTCTGCCTCCTTGCATGCCGACTTTACTACCATTTTCTTCGGTAATTAACTCTACGTCTTTAGCAGAGATTCCTTTTTTAGTAAAAATTTCTTTCCAAAGATTAGCTGATTCTGTGTCGCGTGGAATATTATTTTTCTCATCCCCGGCAAATACTGTTACGTAAATCTTATTTGGATCAAGACCTATCTCATCAGTTAAAAAAGAAAATACCCAAGGAAGCTGTTCCTTTTT
>JAUSHF010000047.1 GCA_030648705.1 bacterium | reverse complement strand
TAGTAAGAGAATTATCAATAATTTTATAAAGATGAGAGATTTTGAAACTATTAAATCTGAGGCGATTGAGCATTATTCTTCTTTAAAAGAGGTTTACTGTCCTTATTTTAGAGAAAATATACACTTTAATTCTAAAGGTATAAATCATATTTTGAGAAAAAGTTGGAATAAAGTAAGGGGAGAAAAGGATCAATTAATGAGGTTTAAAAATATAAAATTAGCACCTGTTATAATTTCAAAATCTCATACAATACAAGATATCCTCCATACAAAAAGATTTGAAAGAATAAGAAGAAATAATAGATGGGATACCATCCTTACAAATGTGTCCTACTATGAATTTATAGCCATGATAGATAATATACGATTAAAAATAATCGTAAAGGAAATAGATTTTAAGGATAAATTCTTTTGGAGTATTATTCCATTCTGGGGGAAGAAAATTTCTGAGGAAAATGATTAGAATTTTTAAAAGTTCTTAAAAGGTAAAAAGATTTTTTCTTTGGCTTTTTTTAATCCAGAAACATAACATTTAATAGCATCACGAACCATTTTAGTAGCTTCTTCGAGTGTTCTGCCTTCTGTGACAAGCCCAGGCAAAGAAGGAACGGTTACTGTATAACCATTAAGTTCATTCTTTTCAAAAAAGACTGTGAAGTATTGATTATTGTTTTTGCGAATACTCATATTTTCAAGCATGTTTGGCGATAAATTTATTAAGAAAAATCTCTCTCATACGTCGTAACGGTGCCGTATCTACATACATTTTAAAAGCATATATTCTATATGCTGTAAATCTTCCTCTAGAATCTTCATACAGTAACTTACCCTTATCAGAAATCTGCTTCATAAATAAAGGGCTGACATTTCTCATATTTACTAGCTCTATGTCTTTAATCTTCAAAGTCTCTTTGAAATCATTTTCTATTTCAAATTTTTCGGCATAATCTACATTTCTATCCGCCATAAAAGCTATATCTGTATCACTTAATTTATGAGTCTTACCAGTAGCTTGGGAACCAAAAAGAACCACACAAGACAAATTATACTCCTGTGCTAATAGAGCCACTTTTTCTTTTAATTCCGTATCTATTTCCATTTACACATACTATCATAACCGTATGGGTATTTCAATTTTCCTAAAATCCTTTTTCTAAAATCACAAAAACTTCATAAAATCTTTAGAACTTTTTTTACTAGGATCTATGAGCAGAAAATCTGGGTCTCCTACCATTTCTAATATTGGTTTTGTGATCTTATATTCTGTCATACCTAAATTACTAGTACCTTTCCAACCACCAAACTTAGATAAATCTTTATTATCATAAGTCATATATATCTTACCCTTAGTCATTTCATAGTTATAGTCCTGAACCATTTTTAAGATATAAGCTGTCACTTTACGTGGATCGCCAGTTCTATTAAAGCCCGCAGGATCACTTTGAATATACCAATCTAAAGCGTGGTGTGCCACAGATCTACCAAAAAACCGATTTGATTTTCTTTCACTTTCCTCTTTCTCTAACTTTTCTATATATTCTTCGTCATGCTCTTTTGATCCACTATATTTTTTATGTATCTTAATTATCCATAAAAATCTTTCTTTTCCCTTTTTCTCATACCAATCCATAAATGTATCCACTGATTCATGACTTTGATAAATTAGTTTAATGAAAGAAGCAATATCATCAGGCTTTCCCGATCGACTATACTCTTTTTCAATAAGCGCCTCAACTAAAATATGTGATACTAAACCGTGTGAATTTTTTATAATCCTATGATTAGCAAATGCTTCCACCCCCCGTACTAAATTATTTGCATTCATCAAATCTAAAATACTTCCTCTCATCTTACCCTTAGGAATAATATCATCGAGAATTCCAGGACCGGCTCCTTGTCCGTACACACGAAGCGTGGTCATTATATTTTCAGATTCCTCTTTTGTGAATTTAAGCCTTGCTAGCTCCTCGCTAAATCTCTTCGTCACCATTTCATCTAAACATTTAAGCCATTTAGCTCCGTCCTCTTTATTACCATCTTTCTTATCAGCCCAAATATTTTCCATTACCTCATCATAATCTACCTCTTTTTCATCACTATCATTATTACCTAAGAAAGGTATATGATTTTCATTAGAAGAATCCATTAAATATTCTCGATGTTCATAGTCTCTAGATGTCCCATGAACCATTCCATGCCAGAATAATACTAAAGATTTATATACAGACGGAGAAATATTTCCTATATAAAAAGGTTTGATTTCGGGAGCATGTTTTTTCATTAAATTTTCTAGCCTATCAATGAAATTTTCATAAGCTTTCTTAAACTGATTTTCGTTTCTAATACGTAACCATGAAGCTGTTTTTCTCATGGCTTCACGAATTCTCCCGTCCACATTCTCCATATTCTTTAAGGTGAATTCTGCAAGCTCATTAAAATAATCATCCAGCGAATATAATAAAGGGAAACTCATACCAGAAATAACGGCTGATTTATGTTCAATGTCTTTAATCTGATCAAAATCCCTGATAATTCCCATTATAAATTCTCCAGATTTTTTTGAATATTTTCTATTATCTGGATAAAGTTTTTCTATATGCTTTTTAGCCATTTTAATATCTTCTCTTGTCCCCTCTTTCAGAATAGAAAAAAGCCTTTCCGCTTCTTTTATGAATTCTTCTTTTGTTGTGACTGGAATTTGGTTCATAATTGATTATTATTAACTTTACTCAAAATCATTAAATTATATAAAAAGCTCTTACTTTTTTATAAGCTGTTAGACCTCGCTAATAACTTCAAATCCACTAAAGCTTCCTGTGATTGCTAGCCCGATAATTGTTTCTGCTAGTTGCTGGTTCTTAATTTTCTTTGCGGTTTCATTGATGGTGGCACCTGAACCCAAGGCATCATCTATGAGCAAAACAGTCTTAAACTTTTTTTCTTCGTCCACCATAATCGTCCTT
The DNA here is from genome assembly GCA_030648705.1 of bacterium. Taxonomy (GTDB): domain Bacteria; phylum Patescibacteriota; class Minisyncoccia; order Phycocordibacterales; family PALSA-1337; genus JAPLZH01. The sequence goes on along the minus strand of JAUSHF010000047.1, from coordinate 15,984 downwards.
TTGGCATTCTCAATACGGTCCTCAAGTTTATTAAGAGTTTTCTGTGGCACAATAACAGGAGTCTTCACTTTTACCAGAGAAATTCTGGGATTAGTTTGGTGGGATGAAGCCTACAGCTTCAATTTTATACTTTTTGATAAGTTCTTCTATTTGAGGGCGTATTTGATCCACCAATTCTTTTATTAATCCTCTATTTTGACTCTGCTTAGCGTAGAGAAGAAGCTGTCCGAGTTTGGTTTTACCGAAGCGTTCTATGCTGTAAAAATCAAGATAGAAAAGTTTATCTACAGCCGTATCGGGAAAAGTACCTTTTATTTTATGCATACCATTTATCAAGCCGTCTTTTTTGTACAGCTTATATTTCTTTAGTGTTTTGACATATTCTTTTGCAGTCTTCTCAAGAGGATCTTTTCTTTTGAGACACCAATTTATAAAGCCTTCAAATCCTTCTTGTCTCTCACCAGAAGCAGTGATATTAAGAAAGTTCTCATCAATTATTTTCTTTGTTTTTTCATCAACGTTATTATCTTCTTTTTTTATTTTGTCTTCAGAGATAAGATAAAAGACTTTCGGCGGTCTACCGATTTTGTATATCAAACCTTCCTCTTGTAGTCGGTTAATCTGCCTATGAACAGCCTGTCGGCTTATTCCCAAGTGTTCGGTCAAATCATTAGCAGTTACTTGACCTCTGCTTTTAATATAGGCGAGTATTTTGTCTTCTGTGTTTGGTTCCATAATAGCCATGATACCATATTATCGAGCAAGTTTACAGTAGACTGTAAACTGTAAACCTTATTCTCTTATTTAAACGATTTTCTTTCATTTTAATTGGTTACTATTTGCTTTACCCATTCTTACCCAATATTACCCAATTATGTGATTTAGCGTTTAACTAGCGTGCGCCGGCACCTACCGTAGCATTATTTTTCTCATTTGATATAGAAGAGTTGTTCTTTGCTATTTGATTCTGATGATAGATTTCGGTCGCATAGACTATTCCGAGACTGAGTGAAATTATTACAAGAAAACTGAAAAATAGCTTAAAAAATGTCTTATCAAATAAACTGATGAATCCTTTATCTTTGTTCATATCATTATTGTACTATTATATTTGCTTAAAGAAAAATAAATTAATCTCTGGAAAACTTTTAATCGATTCTTCCACGTATTTAACAACTTCTTCACTCTCCTTAATATTTGGATTAATCTCCATACCCTTTTTAGCATATTCACGAGCTAAATCAAACTTCCTCATATAAATATATGCTACAGCTTTCATCCAGTAAGATTGCGGACTTTGTGGAACTAATTTGATAGCGGTATCCAAAACTTCTTGTGCCTCTTTTAATTTATCTATATTAAACAATCGTTCGTAAATTAAAACATCGGCAAGATTCAAATGTGCTCTAAAATGGGTCGGATTAGCTTTGATATATTTTCTATATTCATTCTCTATAATAAAAATCTCTTTCTTTAAAAATTCCACATTAGCAGGGTTTTCTAAAACTTTAGGATTTTCTCCTATCCCCCTTTGAAAATCAGTAGCTGTTCGCCATAAAAATGAATGTGTATCTATTGGTGAATTAAATAATGTTTTATATTCTGGAATCCTTTTTTCAGCAGAACCAACTGTTCTAATATATCCATTAGTTATTTGTGTTCTTATAGATGGGATTAAACCTTGTGTAAATGACCAAATAAAAAATATTAGTAAAATGAAGGCGATTACATATTTAACATTCTCATTAACCAAGAACTCATTCTTTAAATTTTTTGTCCTCAAAACAGTTCTGCTATGTAGAACAAGGGAGGAAATAAACATAAATCCTAATATAGGATAAGAAATTGTGGTGTCAAATGCCGTTTGTAACTCTATAAAATGAAGAGGAAAATACACAAGAAGCACAGAAGCAAGTACCCTGTCTTTTTTTTCTAGTGAATTCAAAATGACATAAATAAGTGATAAAAGAACTGAAATGTAAATTAAGATATACAAAGAAAATCCTATGATCCCATTATCTACCAATTTATCTATAATAATATTATGTGCTCTATCAAACCATGGTTCCCCACCAGATTCACCTTCTAAAATCTTGTTATTATAATTAACCTCGAAAACTCTCTCGAAATTATCATTCCCCCACCCCAAAAATAAGCGTTTGTTAATGATTCCTTTCGAAATATCCCAAACTATTGGTCTAGCCTCAGTAGCTTCACTAGAATAGACTTTTCTTACAAAACCATCGGTAGATAATAATGATGTAGAAAACACAGCCATAGAAATTAGACCTACTGAAAATATAGAATAAAATGTTATTCTTTTAACTTTAATATTCTTTATCGTATTCAAAGCTAATGTAATAATTAAAAAGAATATAGAAAAAATAATTACCACGGTAGATGCTCTAGCCTCTCCTATTAAACCCTGAGAGAAATCGCCAAACCAAATATCTCTACTTAAAATATATGGGTTAATAATGAGCAAAATGGGTAAAAAATACATCCACCATTTTTTTATTCCCGCTTGAAATAAATAATATATAGACAAAAGAAAAGATGCAAAAAGGTACATACCAGCAAAAGAGGAGTTACCAAAAGTAAATGCATCGTTTTTATAATTTTTAAATACCATACCCAAACCTTCTGGACCAAATAAGGATATCACTGAAAATACTACCGATGATAAAATAATTACTAAAATTATTTTTTTATGTTTATTCTCATCAATAATCATTCTCCATAATAGAAAAAGAAAGAAAGAAAGATTGATGAAATACCAAATTCCCTCAGATCTCGTAGCGATAGACCAAAATGATGTATGGAAGTTCAAACCACTAAAAGCCGATACTATAAAAGAAATAGAATATAATACGAGTGCGATGACAGAGAAAGATCTTGGTATAATTAAATTATTTTTTTCTCTGAATAACCACAAGACAAATAAAATTCCAAATAAAGAAGAAACGAATATTAAATTTGTAGATCTTGAGGAAGTACCGTTATATAAAAAACTACTATAATTTATAAAAGGAAATGTTATAAAAAATAAATAAAAAAGATATTCTACTGATTTATTAAAGAAAATACTTAGTTTTTCGAAATTAACCATGATAGTTTATATTATAAAGCATATATAAAACAAAACCACCCCCAGAGGGGGTGGTTTTGTTTTTAACACTATCTCACTAGAATCTAAACTAAGTTTATTAGTTAAGACCGATGTAAGATGTCTTGAATGAATCAAGATTTGAAGTGTAAGTATTTGCTGGAACTGCCTCATCGCTAGTTGACCAATCAATACCACCAAGAGCTGTTCTAAACTGACCACCTGCACCAGCTGTAGGAAGCTGTACGGTTGTAGTCATTTCGAATGTCTCTGATTCTCCATCCTCAATCATGTAGTTACCTACTGATGTAAGATCTGTATCTGTTACGTTAGTAATAGTTACAGAAACTCCACCTACAGTAGCTGTACCAGCTCTATCCACTAAAGCTGTAGCACCTGTATTTGCAGTACCTGAAAGAGCGGAATCTGCTAGAGATGATACATAAGCTGCATCACCAATAGCTGTAACCTTGAACTTGATTACGAATGTACCCTGGTCATCACTTGCTCCTGTTCCTGCTGCAACTGAAGTATTTGTACTTATTAGAGTAAGTGCAATTCCATTTGTGCGGAATTCCTGAGCATCACCAGTAGCTGTACCTGTCTTTTCTGATGCAGCCAACTGATCGCCTTCTTCGTTTTCAACATCGATATTTACTCTGTTTGTTGAAGATAATGAGGCTACTAAGTAGTCTCCTTCATCAAATGTAGCTGTATCGATATCGTTAACATCTGCTAGAACCTTGAATGTAACTGTATCTCCTGCGCCTATTGTTAGATCAAGATTATCAAATGTTATTGTTTCAGAAACTGAAGCACCACTTACAGACTTTGAGAATTCTTTACCATCGATCACTAATCTTAGTGTACCTGTTACTCCTGCTGTAGTTGTAGCGTTGGTAGTAATTGTGATAGGTAATTCATTTAGAACTGCGTCTGAAGTACCATCTAATTTCATTTTACCAACTAACAATAATACATCTTCTGTATCATTTGTATCATCAACCATAACAATTGCTGTATCTGGACTTGATGAATCTGTAGATATCTTCAATTCTGTATTTGCAGCTGTTGAGAAGCTAACGAATGACATTGGAATAGCGTCTAGAACTGTTGTAAGATCTCCAGTGTCTGAGTCTGTAGTAACAACTCCAGATCCATCTTCATATCTTATATTAGCTATATTAACTGTCCAAGCATCTGCACTTCCTGCAATATCTCCTGAATCCAGGTTACTTACAGCATCTACTGTAACATAGAATTTCTCCTTTGTATCTGACTTTACTATAGGATTACTAGGATTACTAAGAGTGATTGTTTTTGAATAAACTCCTGTAGAATCCTTGTTGAAATCAGAAGTATCTGCTGATCCTACTTTCGTAGAACCTTTCCAGATTGATACTGTATCAACATAGTCAGTTAACTTTGTTGAACCAGTGTTTGATGAACCAGTAAATATAAGCTTTATTGATCTCAAAGAAATATCTCCATCTACTGAAGATTCTACTTCGAAACCTGCAATCTTAACATCTGACTCTCCATCTCCAACTTCCTCACTACTATACTGAGAAAGCTTATCTACATCAGAGATAGAACCATCTGTTCCCTCAAGAGTTGTAACAGTTGTAGTATCTGTAGTTGTTGTTGTGGTTGTTGTGGTTGTTGTTACAACTGGAGCTACATAGTTTAGCTTAGCTAGAGTTAATGGGCCAACATAACCTGATGTAGGTGATATGCCATTAGCTGCTTGATATGCTACTACTGCTGCCTTTGTAATAGGACCAAAATAACCTGTAGCTGGAGATACTCCAAGCTGTGTCTGAAGAACTGTCACGTCTGCACCTGTAGAACCTATTGTAAGGTTACGAGTGAAAGTGAAAGCTGGTGCTACTGGAGCTGATGAAACCATCGCTCTTAATGTAGCTGCCTTTGAACTATCTAGATTAAGAAGTGTTATAAGCATCTCAATCTCCTGAGCTGTAAACGCGCTAGCGCTCTGTACTCCGACAAAAAGTCCGAGTGCTAAAGCACCTGCAATTAATATTTTTTTCTTAGTTTTAATAAATGTATAAACAAATTTTATCAGCACACCTTTTACTATTAATAATGTGGTGTACTGCGTGGTAATAACGGCATAGTGTTTTAAAAATAGCCAAAAAACTTTGAGCTATTTTTTTACTATGCTTAACTACTACGCCTTTCTCGTCATTTCGACGTGACTAAAGAAAGAGTAGTTAACAAATGTAAAACCGAATTTCAAGCGCTGATCTAACGTGGAAGAAATAAGTAATTCTGAAATATTCTATTTTCAAAGGTCTCGAAAATGTCTCGAAATAACTGCTGTATACCTAACGTATACCTAATCCGTGCGGTTATTTTCCAATGCTTTTCTGCACTGTCTCTGTACTGGGAGTTATTATACTATCCTATACAGAACACCGCAAAGCATCTGTGTGGATAACCGTTCATCTGCCATTCCTCACAGCTCATATATCATAATCTAAACAGGGTCAAAAGTCAACTTTTTAAGCAGTCTTTTGGAGGAGGAAATATCTACTCCAGCGACGCTCTCCTTCCTTCTTTAAGAGTCCTTCTTCTATCATTTCTCCAAGCTCTCTTTGTATCGTCTTTTCACTACACCCTTTGACCACTCCAACGACATCTTTAATAGTCAATCCTTCAGGTCGAACTTTCAAGACTGATAGTATAGATTCACGTCTAGCATTTTTAATATTCTTTTTAAACTCCTTAGATAGAGATTTATTGTCTTTCATTTTTTGATTACTACTAGTATTACTATTATATAGAGTATCATTAACACTCGAATTACCTTGCAGACCACCAAAACCAGCATTTATTTTAGCATTTCCAGCAATTCCACCGCCGATTCCACCCCTGTCCTTTATATTATTTATCTTGTCCTTTATACCGCTTTGTAGAATATTATAATCGTCATCTATAGAGAAAAAATCTTCCGGAAAAGCTACATCATTTTTTACAAAGTACTCCTTACTGTATGACTCTAAAGATTTGAGTAAATATTTAAATTCTTCAACAATAATTCTATGATTCATAGTAGATATATAACCAGCTAGATTTGCTGTATCTGTGTAGGAAATTATTTTTAAAAAAAGCACTTCCAAATCTATTACAGATTTATCTTGTAAATTCATTCTATCGGACGAGAAGAATGAAAGTGTACTCTCAAGTAACACATTACCAGTATCTCTCAAAGACCACTTCAAAGGCTCACTGTCCGATATGTGATTAGTTACGAGATATATGGCTGATAAAAGTTTTTCTGTCTTTTTGTATATAAAAAAGAATTTATAACTACCAGCAAATATCTCAAGGTCTTTTGTATTGTCCCTTGATTCCATATTTGTCCTTTATTATTTGTCTTATAAAATTTTTGACTTTTCCTCTAAAAGTCACTCACACGAGTATCAAACTAATGTCCATTATATAACGGACATTTCAAAAAGCAAGTAGAGTATTTATATTGATTGTTGAACTCAGGACATAATAATTTGACTATTATATAAATTTTGCTAGTATGTAGTTATACCTTCTGTTGCTTCGGTGACAGAACGCGAAACCGCAACCTCGTGTTGCGGTTTCTGCATTATTATAAAATTGGTATGATATAATGAACGTATAATTTATAAAATTTAACTAGTAAAAATGGCAAAAAAATCAGCTTCAAATTCTTCAAGAGATTCAGATGGAAAATTTGGTGATAAATTTGATGTTTCAGAGATTATTGACGGTGTAAAAGGTGAGACAAAAAGAGCTATTCTAGCCCTCGTAATATTCGTCGTTGTAATCTTTATTATTTTATCTGTATTTCAGAAAGGAGGTTCTGCTGGCGCTTTCACATATTCCATCCTCAGCAAACTAGTAGGATCAAGCTTCGGATACTGGACTATCATTCTCACTCTACTATTAGTAGCTGTAGCATTCCTAAAAAACATAGAGAGGAAATTCAGCGTCTTGAAAATAATTTCTTCTTTCCTACTCTTTATTTCTTTACTCGGAATTTCAGAATTACTCTTCCCTAATTCAGGAGGAATCCTAGGTCACTATTTTTACTACCCCCTCTATTCACTGTTCTCTGTCTATGTCAGTTTCATAATCTTCCTCGCTCTAATAATAATTTCTCTTCTCATAATTTTCGAGACACATTTCACATTAGAGAATCTCGCCTTTTGGAAAGCTTTCGGTAAATTTAGAAAAGCTTCTTCCGAGAACAAAGACTTGAAAATAAAAATCGGCAACGATAAAATCCTAGATGAAACAATAATCAGTCTAAACGATAAAAAAGATAGAGTCGAAGAAAAAGATGAAGACGGAACTGAAGATCAAAAAGACAATAAAGATCAAAAACCAGCGAACGAAAAAGACAAAAAATCAAAATTTGCCTCAGCCTTCTCAATATTCGAAGACGAAGACATACCTCAGATTATATTAAAAAGTAAACCCGTACTATCAAGGACAGTATTTAATCCACCCCCACTATCACTACTAGAAAGAGATAGGGGTAGACCAGAAACTGGGGATATAAAAAGTAATGCGAATGTCATTAAGAGGACCCTACAGAACTTCGGTATTAATGTAGAAATGGATGAAGTATCTATCGGACCATCAGTTACCCGATATGCGCTAAAGCCAGCAGAAGGAGTTAAGCTCTCCAAAATAGTGTCCTTGAACTCAGACTTAGCTCTCGCACTCGCTGCTCACCCTATACGTATAGAAGCACCGATTCCAGGCAAATCACTCGTAGGTATCGAAGTGCCTAACAGTATGAAGTCGCTTGTCGGTCTAGCCACACTTCTAAGCGCAGACGATTTCCAGAAATCAGAGAAACCGCTAATGGTATCCCTAGGTAAGAGTATTTCTGGCAAATGTTATTTCGCAAACTTAGCGAAGGCACCTCATATGCTCATAGCTGGAGCTACAGGTTCAGGTAAATCCGTAACCATTCACACCATCATTACCTCTCTATTATTCAGAAACTCTCCGGAAATGCTCAAATTTATTTTTATAGACCCAAAGAGAGTGGAGCTAACTTTATACAATAAAATCCCCCACCTCCTAACACCCGTTATCACTGATGCGAAAAAAGCCATCTTATCACTAAGATGGGCAGGAAGAGAAATGAACAGAAGATACGATATATTAGAATCTCATACATGTAGAGATATTGATTCCTATCATAAAAACATCCTAGCTCCAGCACTCGAAAAAGCTCGTAAAGAAAATGCTCTAAGTGAAGAGTTGCCAGAAACTATGCCGTATATTGCTATTGTTATGGACGAGCTAGCAGATATTATGCAAACCTATCCACGAGAGCTTGAATCAGCAGTCGTTAAACTAGCTCAAATGAGTAGAGCTGTCGGAATTCACTTAATACTTTCTACACAGAGACCATCAGTAAATATTATTACCGGTTTAATTAAGGCAAATATTCCTACTAGAGTCGCCCTCCAAGTATCTTCTCAAATAGATTCCAGAACCATTCTAGATCAGGGTGGAGCCGAGAAACTCCTAGGTGCTGGAGATATGCTTTATCTAGGTGCTGAAATGCCTAACCCTGTCCGTCTCCAATCCGCCTTTATATCTGAAAATGAAGTAAAAAAAGTGGTTAAATATTTAGTGGATGCATATAAAGATGAGCTGTACGAGAAAATAAATCTCGATGGCAAAGATGCAGAATCTGAACCGGGATCTGGTGCAATATTCTCAGCTTCTATAGACGAAGATGATGACTTATACGGCGAAGCTAGAAGAATAATATTAGAATCAGGTAAGGCTTCGACTTCATATTTGCAAAGAAAACTCCGTATCGGATATTCTAGAGCCGCTAGACTTATGGACTTATTAGAGCAAAAAGGCGCCATAGGACCATCAGACGGCTCTCGTGCTAGAGAAGTCATAGATCCAGAATATAAAGGGCCAGCAAATTCAGATGGTATGATCCCTGATGAACCTGATAATGAATCTAGTAGTATATAAAAAATGGCAAAAATTGATCGCGCACGAATACAAAAAATAATAAAAATAGCTACAATATCCATATTTGTATTCGGTATTTCCGCACTCGCCTATTTCGAGTCATCTAGATTACTAACAGGTCCTGAAATAGAATTCAACGCCCAAAATAATTCCGCCACCAGTTCATCGTATATAAAAATCAGCGGAGTAATAAAAAATGCTGTCATTACAAATATGAATGGCCGACCGATATTCATAGAGCCTACAGGAGAATTCGAAGAGATTGCTCTATTAAATAAAGGGGTAAATAAAGTAGAATTCTACGCCAAAGACAGGTTTGGCAAAGAAATTCATGATACATTAACAATTCTCAGAAATTAGCTAGTAAATACACAGTAAAATATCGTAGAGTATTTTATGAAGATTTTATGAAATTTTCATTTTTTCTTCATTAGTATTTGCTTTAATTATGCGGTAAAATAAGAGTAAATTAATAGAATTAATAATCACAAAATGGCAAAGAAAAACAAAAAAGAAGAAAAAGTAAACGTAGAAATTTCGCCTGAGAAAATAGATACCGATGAAAATGAAGACCGTATGGCGGAAGGAAAAGTAGAAGGAAAAAACGAACAGGAAAAAAAAGACAAGGGATCGAAAGAAATCTCTAATCCTAACAGCCCTAAGAAAAATCCCATAGAAATCACGAATGCTCTCGATGCTATTCGTAATAAATTCGGCGATGATTCTATTATGACTCTCGGAGAGAAGCCAAAAGTAAATATCAACGCTATCCCTACAGGATCTATAGGCCTAGATGCCGCGCTTGGTATCGGCGGTATTCCCCGTGGACGTGTTATAGAAATATTTGGCCCAGAATCATCAGGTAAGACAACCCTAGCACTTCATATAGTAGCCGAGGCTCAAAAGAAAGGCGGTATTTGTGCTTTCATAGATGCCGAGCATGCTATGGATCCAGAATACGCTAAACGTATAGGTGTAAAGACAGATGAGCTCCTAATATCTCAGCCAGACACAGGAGAACAAGCATTAGAAATAGTGGAGAGTTTAGTACGTACAGGAAAAATAGACGTTATCGTCATAGATTCAGTAGCAGCTCTTACCCCTAAAGATGAAATCGAGGGAGATATGGGCGCACTTCATATTGGAAAGCAAGCACGCTTAATGTCACAGGCATTAAGAAAGCTCACAGCAGTAGTAGCTCGTTCTAAGACAGTGGTTATTTTTATAAACCAAATTAGAATGCAAATAGGTGTAATGTTCGGTAATCCAGAAACCACTCCAGGAGGAAAAGCTTTAAAGTTCTACACATCAGTAAGACTAGATATCCGCAGAATTGCTCAAATCAAGAAAGGAGATGAGGTTATGGGAGGTAGAGTCAGAGTTAAGGTTGTAAAGAATAAAGTAGCAGCTCCCTTTCGTCAGACAGAATTCGATCTTATGTACAACGAAGGAATATCTCAGGAAGGTGAAATCATTGCCCTAGGAGAAAAACATAATCTAATCAGCAAAATCGGAACCACATATTCATACGGAGATATTAAACTCGGCCGTGGATATGACGCCACTCGCCAATTTCTCAAAGAGAACAAAGATATTAGAGATAAAATTCTCGGCGAAATCAGAATCAAATTAGCAGAGATAGTTTAGTATTTTTGATGAAGTTTATGAGTGCAGAAATCAAAAAACCACAAATCGCCATATATCAGTCTCTCGATGACAGACAAATCAAAAATCCGCGTTCGAATCGAGGATGAGAATGTTTGGCTAACACAGAAGCTAATCGCTGAGCTTTTTGGTGTTGATTTACGTACAGTTAACGAACATTTGATTAATATTTTCTTGGAGAAGGAATTGGAGGAAAATTCAACTATCCGGAATTTCCGGATAGTTCAAAAAGAAGCTTTGAGAAAGGTTGAACGAGATGTTAAACATTATAACTTAGACGCCATTCTGGCTGTTGGTTACCGCGTAAGATCCGATAGAGGTACACAATTCCGCAAATGGGCAACAGAAAGACTTCGAGAATATTTAATTAAGGGTTTTACCATAGACGACGAAAGACTTAAACAAGGTGGTGGTAGAGCTCGATATTTCCAAGAACTACTACAGAGAGTTAGAGATATTAGAAGTAGCGAGAGAATGTTCTATCAAAAAGTGACTGATATTTACGCCACAAGTATTGATTACAGAGCCAATCTGGAACAGGCTAAGAAATTCTTCGCTGTAGTACAAAATAGGATGCATTACGCAGTGCATGGAAATACAGCGTCAGAAATTATTAAAAAACGTGCAGATAGCAAGAAACCATTAATGGGACTCACTAGTTTGAAAAATGACTATATTACTATCGATGATGTTAAAGTAGCTAAAAACTATTTAACCGAATCGGAAATAAATCAGCTAAATTTAATTGTCTCGCTATATATAGATTTCGCAGAATTACAAGCAAGTAGCGGTCGTCTAATGAAAATGGAAGACTGGATTAAAAAGCTAGACGAGTTTTTAAAGATTTCAGAAAAGAATTTGTTACATTCAGCTGGTTCAGTTAGTACGAAGCAAGCAGAAGAAAAAGCACTAGCAGAGTACGAAAAATATCGCGCGGAACAAAATAAAAATTATATTTCTGATTTTGACCGTGAAATTAAAAAAATGATAGAAATAGAGAAAAAGAAAGCAAAAAAATAAGATAATAATTCGTCACATACATAATACACTGAGTTACATGTCATGTGACGAACGTGTGGCGAGTGCAGTGCTTGCTCATTTTCATTTGAGCGTATAGAATGTCTTGATTAGTATATAATCCACAAAATTATGGCAATGTTAGAATACAATGAAGCAGTCGAGAGAAAATTCATCATAGTAAATGGTGAACCTTATGAAGTAATATCTTCTCATGTCTTTCGTAAACAGCAGAGAAAGCCTGTAAATGCTACTAAATTAAAAAACTTATTTACAGGAAAAGTAACAGAAATCTCCTTCCACCAATCAGAAAAGATAGAGGAGGCTGAAATCCAGACCAGAAAAGTAAAATTCCTTTATCAGAGCAGAGAAGAATACTGGTTCTGCGAAGAAGCAGACGCTGGCAAGCGTTTCAAGATGACCAGAGATCTTATTGGTGGAAAAATCGACTATATAAAGCCAAACACCGTACTAGATCTAATGACCTTCGATGAAAGAAATATCGGCTTCCGCTTCCCCATCACCGTAGAATTAAAAGTTAAAGAATCAGCTCCAGCGGTAGCCGGCGACACCGTCAAAGGAGGCACGAAAGTCGCAGTCCTAGAAACAGGCAAAGAAATCCAAGTCCCCATGTTCGTAAACGAAGGCGACACCATTAAAATAAACACAGAAACTGGCGAATACCGCGAACGTGTATAAAAATTTACGAAATAGAAAAGAAAAATAAAATAGCTAATTTTGGGAGCTCTCGGAGACGCGTAGGCGTCGAGAGTGAGCGACGGTTCAGCAGAACCGGACGCGTATCCCAAAATTAGCTATTTTATTTTTCTTTTCTATTTTCTACTTATCTAGAAACGTACGGAAGTAATCCCATGAATCTAGCGTATTTAACTGCCACCGCTAGCTGTCTTTGGCTCTTTGCACACACCCCAGTCTTCTTCTTACTTAGAATTCTGCCGTGTGGGTTAAGGAATTTCTTAAGGATTTCTGTATCCTTATAATCTATATTTTTTATATTGTTTTTAATAAAGTAACATTCTTTCATCATATTTTTTAATTAATTTTTATAATTTGGGAACATAATTTAGATTAGAACATAATTTAGAACGGGATATCATCAGCATTTATTTCTTCTTCTGGGTACTCAATAGCACCTTCGGCTGGTATAGAAGCGCTCGGCTTAACATCACCTGATTTAACTGCATCTACGGCATTCTTATCCGTACCGACTTTGCTCGGAGCAGAATTCGATCCAGTACCTGCGTATGACTCACCACTTCCTGATCCACTAGTCTTAGGACCAAACTGAAAGCTATCAGCTATCACTTCTGTTCTATATTTCTTCTGACCGTCTGGAGCATCCCAGCTTCTAGTCTGCATTCTACCTTCTACAAAGATAGATGAACCCTTCTTAAGATACTGTGATGCGGTCTCGGCTAATTTACCAAACATAACGATATTGTGATAATCCACTGATTCCTGACGAGCGCCGTTCTTATCTTTCCAAGAACGATTTGTCGCTAATGAGAAATTGCAGACTTTAATACCTGAAGGAAGCGCTCGAACCTCTGGGTCACGAGTGAGATTTCCAAAAATAAATGCTTTGTTTATATACATAGTACGAGAATTAATTTTTAATTTACTCGCTCTTCTTCACCATATCATCGATAGATTTATCTATAGCCTCTGGAGATGCTGGTGCTACTATGACTTCAGCAACTTTAACACCATCTTCTGTTCCAAGTACTACACCCTCTAGTTCTCTAACTAAACTCTTGGCATTTTCACCAAGATAGGTATTTTCTCTGATTGTATTTATTAAGAGAAAACGAAGAACATTCTTATTTGCATCTAAAGATACTTTAACCTTTGCGATTTCGTCCTGTGGCATTTCGAATTTAACCCAGCCAAAATACCCTTCCTTAAAGCGATGATTAGTCGTACCTATTTTCTTAATCATCTCATATGCTAGTGCTTTCTTCTCCGCGCTTTCACTACCAATAACTTCACCTTTATGATCAGTTATTAAAGAAGTGATACTGGATACTTCTCCAGTTACTTTTTCTTCTGGAACGGTTGGAACTATGATATATCCTATTTCATATATTCTGAAACCATCCTTTATATTTGTTTCTGTGCTCATTTTTATTCTAGTGGGAAGCAAGTCGTCAAAAGAACGACGCGAGGATGACTAATCCCGACTGCCCACATTACTTGTAATATAATCTTAAGATAGCATAGAGCTTTAATAGACGCAAATTTATTAAGCATTTCTAAAGGCTTATAATAAATCCATTAAAAATATGATGAATTTTAAAAAAGCGAGTCTAGCTACATCATATCAAACTCGGATAAAATATTTATAAAGAATTTCTAAAGAAATAATGAAATTTTCATCATTTTTTTATAAAAAATTTAGACACTTTTTACCGCTTCTAAAACTTTTTACCGTTTCTAAAAATCGCTATATTTTAAAAAGTCTTTTAGCATTTTTCATTATCTCTTCTGCCATCAGATCTTCAGAAACGCCCTTTATTTCAGCCATTTTTTTGACTGCCTCTATCACATATACAGGTTCATTTCTCTTCCCTCTATATGGAACAGGTGCTACAAATGGTGCATCAGTCTCCGACAAAATCATATTTAAAGGCACAAATTTCACTATTTCATCATAATCACGAGTAAAAGTTAGCACGCCCGTAAAAGAAATACTGAATCCAAGATCGATAAATTCGCAAGCCTCCTCTAATGTCCCAGCAAAAAAATGTACATTACCGCAGAGCGAATCATCTGCTTTAAGCGGATTATGTGCGTCATGCACTTTGGCATTCTTCGATGAATCTTCTTGATCTTTTTTGAAATCTCTCAAAATTTCTAATACCTCTTTATACGCATTTTTATTCGTTTTTCCATTTCTAATATGTAACATCAGTGACTTCCCGACTAAATTCGCTATCTCTATTTGTTTAATAAAAGCCTCCTTCTGAAATCCCCATTCCTGTTCTTCAGCGTGGAAATAATCTAGACCACACTCACCTATTCCTACAACATTTTCATTTTTAGCTAATTCCAGAAGTTCTTTCCAAACCTTATCACTAGTATCAAATGATTTAATTTCTGTAGGATGAATACCCACGATAGCTTTCATCCCATCATTCTTAGAAGCTAATTCCACCACAGCTTTAGAGGACCCTAAATCTGTACCAACATTTACAATAAACACACCAGCGGACTTTGCTCTAGAAATTACAGCTTCTCTATCTACATCAAATTCAGGGAAATTTATATGCGTATGTGCATCAATATACTTATAATTCATGCCAATATAATTCATATCTTTTTTTTAACAGGTTTATCGACTCAAATTTACTTAATTCTCATAAAAACAGGCTTTTCTGGGACCACACCATCTACGATACATCTTAGAGCTATTTCTGCGGTATCGGGCATTATAGGCTTTAACAGAATGGATATTTTAGCTAAATCTACTAATAACTTTAGAATGTGTTTCTTTCCCTCTTCCAAATCCACTTTAACGACTTTAAAAGGTTCTGTTCTCTGAATATATTCATCTGTATTCTTAATCATCTTCCAGATAACTTGTGATGCATTCTGAATATTGAATTCATCAAACGCCTTAGAATACTCTTTCCATTCATCACTAGATTCTAATTCTTTTTGTACTTCGTTTATATTATCCACCTTGAGACTGACCCCAACAGCCATCTTCGTAATTCTACTGATAAGATTTCCAATACCATTAGCTAAAAAGCTATTGTAAGAATTCTTCATTCTATCCATTGTGAACGGACTATCTTCGAAAGGACTTAATTCGTGACAGAGAAAAAATCTTAGAGCCTCCTTGCCAAATTCTTTAACCACATCATTTGGATCGATAACATTACCTAAAGATTTACTCATTTTTACCCCACCTTCACCCGTTATAAATCCATTTATAATGACTTTTTTTGAATTTGGCAGGTCCGCAGCAAAGAGCATTGCCTGCCACATAGCAGACTGCTGACGAAGATTGTCTTTGCCACAGTATTGAACCATACCACCACTTTCTTTGCCGAATTTATTAAATTTCTCTAAATCATTAGGCCAGCCAATAGCAGATACATAATTCACAAGGGCATCGAACCAGACATACATAACATGGTCAGTATCATTCGGCACAT
>JAUSHF010000045.1 GCA_030648705.1 bacterium | reverse complement strand
CTGATGTATCTTTAGCTTTGTCTCTTGCAGAACTTAAAGATACCATTGTAACAGAGGATAAAATTCCAATTATTGCAATAGTTATTAGAAGTTCAACTAATGTAAAACCATTATTATTCATTCGGCTAATTATACCAAATGTATAAATTAAAATCACCCATAAATGGGTGATTTTAATTTATACTTTTACCTAAAAACTATTTACATCCAGCTGGTACTATAACCTGATCCAAACCTACAGTGAAAGCAGCGTTACATCCTGCAACAACATGACCCGCTGGAGTTACTGTCAAAGTTGGGTTTGCTGTTGTACAAGCACTAGCGACGACATAACCTACTCCTGTACCATTTAAGTTTGCAGCTGTAGGGAGTAAGCTTCCTATAGCGGTACTACAAACATCAGCTCCTTGCACAACATTTAGAGCATTGGTAGTATCAGTACAGCATGTAGCAATAGCAGGCTGTATTGACCTTATAGCTGCGATTGTTGATGCAGCTCTAGCCTTATTTCTCGCACTATTCAAAGAAACCAAAACGACTGAAGATAGAATACCAATGATCGCGATAACTACTAGGAGTTCGATCAATGTAAAACCTTTTTTATTCATACTTAAATAAATTATTAATAAATTATTAAACAACGTTGTCTAACAAATAAAACATATTCTCGATTACCACGGCGAGGTATATTTTATATAGCTTTGACTAGGATAATTATAGCAAAATAAAAGGCTTGTAAATAGCACTTTGTGGATAATCATATCGCTATTATAGAACTAGTGGTTTACAATAATCATGACTAAATGTAAACTACCACTTTACATTTGGTAAAAATAACCAAAATATCCTTACAGACAAACATATTTTAGCTAAAAAAATGTTTGCGTAATTCGGTTTCCGAAATGTATCTTGATGCCTGATTAAATAAAACCAAGAGAAGAAGGATCTTCACCCTCGAAGTACAGACCTACAGCTTCATTTATATTGCTCTCTAATTCTTCAAAAGTCTTTCCCTCTGTGACAATAGGTATATTAACACCATCAGCAGTATAGGTGCCATTTTCACGTGTAATTGAGAATTGAATTATATGCTTCATGGTTACATATTACGAAAAAATAACTCGAAAGTTCAAGGAAAATTTCCTCCCCTCAACCAATATCTTTTGTTATTTTTTAATTATTTTTTAATATTTTAATAAATTCTTCTTTTGAGATTTTCATATCTCTTAAAATTGCCAAAAGTGTACCTGTCGGGATATCTTTACAATGCATTGGTATTGTAGTTCTTCTGCCATCATTATGTTTCAATACCATATGACTTCCTTTCATATGACCATGTTGTGTAAAACCAAGTTTTAAAATAACTCTAACAGCTTCTTTTGCCTTTACTACTGGCAATTTAGGCATACTGCTTTTTTATTAATAGTGGTATTGTTTCAAATGATTCAAAACTTTTATCTTCAGGAATTTTCTGATTATCATCAATTAAACTTTCAAGATATACAGTAATAGCTTCCTTGAGATATTTTCTTGTTTCCTCAAGTGTTTTTCCAAATGTATGGCAACCCTGCAATGCAGGAACATAGCCATGAAATAGCTTGCCATCTGGTTCTATAATTGTTCTATAAGTAAAATGCTTCATTGGAGTTATATTAACAAATATTTAAACAATTTTCAACTGTTAAAAATATATACTAGAACCCAGCTGAGGAAATATTGTAAATAGGTATTAGCACTGATGCTAGAAGGAATCCTACTCCGAGACCGAGAAGCACTATCATGGCCGGCTCTATCATATCTACGAGTGTATCTACGGCATTTCTGACTTCACGGTTATAGAAAGCGGCTAAAGTCTTTAGAATTTGACCAAGCTCACCTGTTTCCTCTCCTACTTTCGCCATTTGTATCAAAATTCCGGGAATTTCATTCGAAACTGCTAAAGCTTCTGATAAAGTCTTACCTGCCTTTACATCTTCTACCGCTCTCATTAGCAAATCTTTAAAAACTTTATTGTCCACCACATTACTAGTAAGCTCCAAAGCTCTGACCATAGGAATACCTGATAGAAGCATAGTATTCATATTATCTGATAGACGAGATAAATAAAGCTTCCTAAATAAAGGACCCACAAATGGTACGGCTAATTTAAATCTATCAAAAGACATACTTCCGACAGGAGTCTTTGTCCATCTCCATAAAAAGTAAGCGCCGACAACTAAAGCTACGAGTAGGAATATTCCATAATTCACAAAGAAATTACTCATAGCTAACACAATCTTAGTGTATATAGGTATATCTTGTCCGGACTCTTTAAGCATTCCACTAATCTTAGGAATAACCATAGTAAACATCAGTATCATCACTGAGAAGAATGTAAAAATAACGAAAGCGGGATAAATAAGAGCGTTTCTGGCTTTAGATGTTAATTCGTAGTTTCTGTCTAGATAGTCAGCTAAGAATAAGAATGTATCATTTAGCTTTCCAGATTCTTCACCAGACTTCACCATATTCACATAGAAGTCACTGAATACTGTAGGGTGTTTAGAGAGAGCTCCAGAAATAGTATTACCTGCCTGTATATCATCAGCTATTTGACCGAGCTTCGTTCTTAGAATCTTATTATCAGCCTCTGCACCGAGGAGACGGAAGACTCGAAGAGCGGACACTTGAGCATCGAAGAGCGTGGCTAGCTGTCTAGAAAGTATCACCACATCTTTATTCGAAACGTGTGAGAAAAAAGAAAAATCTTTACTTAAGAATGATCCTTCGGCTTCGCCTTTAATAGAAGTTATGATCAGTCCCCTCTTCTGAAGTGCAGAGATGGCTACATCCACATTTAAGGCATCCATGGAGCCTGTCTTCTCTCCACCTCCTGCCTGATCTAAAGCTGTATAATTAAAAAGCATATTTATTTATTTTTTATTAAATCATTCTCTCGAGCACCTTAGGATTAAGACTGTTTGCATAAGCATTCTCTGGAGTGATCTCACCATTTCTAACTAAATTTGCTAAACATCTGTTCATATCTATCATTCCCTCTTCTGAGCTCGTTTCGATAACTGTATTTATCTCATGAATTCTCTTCTCACGGATAAGGTTTGCTACGGCGTTATTATTTATCAAAAGTTCATAAGCTGGTATTAGTCCTCCAGAAATTCTCGGAATTAAACGCTGTGAGAATATTCCAGCCAGAGATCCAGCGAGCTGAACTCTAATCTGATCCTGCTGACCAGAGGGGAATGAGTCTATAATACGGTTAATAGTCTGAGCGGCATTATTTGTATGCAAAGTAGAGAACACTAAGTGACCTGTCTCAGCAGCAGTCACAGCTGTAGAAATAGTTTCAATACCTCTCATTTCTCCTATTAAGACCACATCAATATCCTGTCTGAACATACTTATGCGAGCTGTATGGAAATCCGCTGTATCTATTCTAACTTCACGCTGGTCTATAATAGATTTCTTTGGTTCATATAGATATTCCACTG
>JAUSHF010000043.1 GCA_030648705.1 bacterium | reverse complement strand
AAGTGGGGAAAGTGGACACGCGAAAATCTATTTTTCTCTTATCTATTCTGACTGAGAATCTACCGTCCTGAGGAAGTCTTCTTTCATCTAATTTGAGATTGGAAACCACTTTAATTCTGGCGACGACAGCATTATGAATATGAATAGGCAAAGTAATACTAGTATTTAGAGTTCCGTCTACTCGGAAACGAACCCTCACCTTCTCTGCCATTGGCTCTATGTGTACGTCTGATGCATTTCCATCTGTAGCATATCGAATAATGGTAGTAACTATTTTTACCACTGGTGCATCTTCTGTGAATGATTCGTTTTTTTCTGCGGAATTTTCTTTCTTCGCTCCTTTATCGCCTTCTTTTTTCTCTAATTCATTTGAAAGTTCTGATTCGAGTTCTGTAAGAGCCTTTGTAACTTCTCCTGATAAACCCTTGTACATTTCTATTGCCTTCACGAAATCTGAATCTGTGATTAAAAAGATTTTATATGGAATATTTATTTTAGAAGTTATGAACTGTAGAGCATCACGTGCTTCTATATTATCAGGATCTACTACTCCGACATGAAGTACACCATCTTCGTATGCAATAGGAACAAATTTATAGTGTAAAGCTGTTTCCTCTGGAACATTTTCTAATATATTTGAAGGAATAATGTCTGAACCAAGTACGGCAGTAGGTATACCTAAATACTCACCCTTAACAGCCAAAATATCCTTTGATTCTATACCATGAGAAATAAGAACAGAATCTATAGATGAATCAGGAAGAGATAAATCTCTTTCTATATCCTCTCTATCTGCTTCGGTTATTATCTTTTTTTTTATAAGTAAATCTACTATTCTCATATTTAAATTATCTGCCAAAATTAACGTCTTGTGGTGGAAGGAACTACTACTCTAGCTCTAGTAGGTGAGAAAGGATTTATTCTACCGACTGGCTGAGGGGGTATGACTATGGAAGAATCAACTAGGCTAGTGAAAGCTGGATCGTCAAATATTTTTGTATCTAAAGTTAATTCACTTACCTGTCTCAGAAGACTTAGGGTCTTTTGCCCTACCTTAGGAGTATTCGCTACGGATACACTTAAGCCGTCTTCTGTACCAGTGCCTTTTGATTTATAATACCAAATTCCACCTCCTACGAGGGCGATGACTACTACTAAAATAATAATGTTATTCTTATTCATATTTTTTATTTCATCCAATAAGATCTAATAGTAATTGCTATTGAATATAATCCACCGTCATCTGGAGCTGAGAAAGTGGTACTCACAACATCTGTAATACGTAAATTATGCTCTAATCCTCTTAGGAACTGTATAAAATTATCGTATGTAGTACTTACTGCAAATGTTACTAATGCTGAATTATATTTCTTATCAGAGTTAACTTCTTTAGGTGATGTATTCTTATCTATAGAAGCGGTGTTTATCTGAACATTCTTTAATTTAATGCCGTATTTCTCTGCAATACCATTTATTTCTATAACCAATTTAACTGAATCTATGGTATTAGGAAGTAATTTTTCTAACTTCATAATATTAAATGGATCTATACTACTATACTTATCCTTTAATTCATCTCTCTTAGCCAATAGGTCTTTTGATTTCTGTTTAGCTACTTCATAATCGGCAGATTTTTCCCTTAAATCTTTTACTTTTGCATATTCACTATCTGTAAATGTAAAAAATAAAGATAGGGCGAGAATGATTAGTGTTACAGCTGTTAAATTTGGATTCATATATATTTAAGATAATTATTCTTTATTCTCCTTGTACTTTTTCTTTAAATAAAACTAGGTCAATAGGAACAGTAGCCGTTAAGCTGAAAGATACGCTACCTGTATCGCTCAAAGAGAAATTAGACATCACTGGGTTCTTTAATTTATCTGTCTTATTTAATTCATCGGACTGTAGTGCTATAGAGTTAAATGTCTCTCCTTCTCCCGTCATTGTAATCTTAATGTCGCCCTTATCATCTAGGGTGTATGCGAAGTTTTTAAATCTGACTGTCTGAAGTGTTAAGCCTTGTAGAATTTCAAATATCTTTGAAACTGAAATGTGTTTACTTAGTATTTCATTTCCTGTAATAAGTCTTTGATTCGTCTTTGTGACGGTGTCTAATAAATCAGTGTCGAAAGATTTTTCATTGTTTATAATGAAGTCTTCACTAGACTTAATTCCCTTCTCTAAAGATAGTCTCCATCCGAATACTAATCCCGCTATGATGATAGATGCGAGGAATAGCAAGAGAGCAACTATGAGGAAAAAATTAATTCCTGAGCTAGTGTCTCTGGGTTTAACAGAGGATAGCGTCTTCTTAGGAATGAAAGATGTTTGTGGTATTGTAGTAAAAGGCATTTGAGATAATTATATTATTATTATTTTAAAAAACCTAATAAAAAGTGTGCATTACTCATTCTCAGCTAAACGGCGAAGAGCGAGACCGATAGCTACAGTGAATTCTGGACCTGCTTCTTTAAGAACATCTCTCAGAAATGCGGGTGTTTCTAACTTTTGGAATGGATCTGCGAGTACTGATTCTGTTTGAAAATTCTTATTTGATATTTCTAGTAGACCTTTGAGCAAAGCTCCTCCTCCGGATAAAATAATCTTACCGATCGGTGTATTAAACTTTTTTTCATAATTCAAAATCACTCTATTTGCCTCATAGAATATATAATCTAGATTAAGAACAATGATTTCTTGTAATTCTTTGTATTCTTCATTTTTAATAAGACCATATTTACGTTTAATATTTTCTGCTTCTGCCACTCCAATATTTAGAGACTTGGAAATAGCGAGAGTAATGTCCTGTGACCCTCTACTAATAGTATGTGATACTTTTAATACCCCCCTGTCGACGATATAAAGTTTAGTCGCCGAAGAACCCATATCTAATATTACCTGTGTCTGTACTCCCGGTAATAAAGTGGAGCGTAGAGTACTGAAAAGTTCAATTTCGAAGAAAGATGTATTCAAACCAGCACCCACCACCTCAGATGATAGTTTTTGCAGTGCGTCATTATGGATAGCTACTATTAGAGCATCTGCGCCTTCGGGTCTAAGATTCTGATCATTTGAACCTACTGAATTTGGTATATTTTCAGAATTAGGAATTACCCACCAGTCTAATAAGACTTCGCTGATGGGTATAGGAATGTATTTACGAGCTTCTAGAGGAATTATTTCTGGTAACTTTTTTTCATCGACTACAGGAAGTTTAATTAGAGTTATGAAGCTGTACTGTAGAGGGACAGAAACACCGGCTGATTTACTAGTAACATTAGCTTCTCGCATAATATCTTTAAGAGCTGTGATCACTTTATCTGGAGTAAGTATGGCAGATCTACCGATTTCTAAACCAGAATAAGGACCTAGGGAAAGCTCCCCGTAAGTTTCTAATACTGCTCTACCTTTTTTCTTTCTGATCTGAACTATCTTAATAGCAGACATACCAATATCCACCCCAATAACACTAGCTTCTTTTTTAATAAAAATACTGGATATAATAGCCTTGAGATTCATGGGTTAAATTATAGCATAAGCAAAAATAAAGAGATAATGAAAATGTGTAATGAAAAATGAAAATGAAGAATTCATGAGGAATTCACGATTTCTTTATTATTTCTTTATCAGTTCTTCACGACTGAGATTTTATAATAAGAAGTATATGAATATTATTTTCATCAGAGATTTAATACTAAATCTATTATTTCCTAGAAAAATAGAGACTTTTGATCTGGGGATATTAAAAATATACTTAGAGTCTAATATTAAAATAAAGGTTTTTAATACTTTTCCGATAACTTACTCGGTACTCCCCTATCGTAAAAAGATTATCAAATCTTTAATTATAAATATTAAATACGGTGCGAGAACTGATGCGTTAGAGCTGATGTTATTAGTTATAAATAATTATTTTGCTCGTGATAATTTATGGAAGAAGATTGTGGGTTCTGAATGTGATAATTTCTGTGTGTATTTACTACCTGTACCGATTACTAAAAGACGATTAGCTTATAGAGGTTTTAATCAAACAGAGAGGATATGCCGATATTTAGAATATTTAAATCTAAATAGTGCTGTGTTCATGAGAGTGAATTCTTTGCTATTAGAAAAGAATGTAGACACAGCACCACAAGCAGAACAAAATTTAGAGAGACGAAGAACGAATCTGAAGGGTGCTTTCAGTATAAATGTTATTCAAATGGACAAAATTTTGGAGGAGGTGGAGGAACGTGTTGGTCTGAAAGAGAATTACTTTTTTATAGTAGATGATGTGACCACGACAGGCTCGACACTAAGAGAAACGGCGCTCGCTATCGCGAGCGCCGGAATTCCCAAAGACAAAATCTTTGGCCTTACATTAGCCTATTAAAAAAATTTTGCGGTGGCGATGTCCGCAACTTTGAACCAAGAACAAGGCTAAGTTTCGCGGTTATTTATAAAAGTATAAGCGAATTAAGGGCTATGTTTAAGGTTCATCCAGAATGGTTTGAGTTGCCTAAACCAAAGTCAGACAAAGGGAAAAACGTAATAGATTATTCTGTAGAAATTTAGAGGGTGGCTATTTTTTGGCTACCGATATTTTATTGGATTTTTGCCCTTATTTCCTCCATTTCTTTCATTGGTACTAGTATTGCACCTTCTTTCTGCATTTTTTCATAGATTCTATTTACGCCTTCAATATGTTTTTGCTTGAAAATTTCATCAGTCTGAGATTTTTGGATATTCTCAATCATTGTTAGCAACATGAGTTCAGCACCTTTATAGATAATATTTTTTATTTCTAATGATTGAATATAAATAAGATTACTATTAGCTTTACCTAATTTTTGTTTATACTCCTGCATATCTGCCTCTGTAAATTTATCATCAATATTGGGCATGATGACAAGGTTAGGTACACTTAAACCGTAAAAATGAACCAAGCCACAACGAAATTTATAAAAATTCTCCGTATTAAGATCTTTTAGATTTTTACTGTTTTTAAAATCTAAATTTTTGTCATTGAAACAAAATGAATTTATATACTCATAAAAACGTAAACTTGGTGTCCCGTCTTTCCTTCCTAGATATTCAAACCAATAATTAGCAAGAACATCAATAATAGAGAAACACCCAATTAACTGCATTCTACTTGAAACTGGGTAACCCCCTTTTTCTGTCTTATAGAAAAGATTACTTAACTCCTGTGTGAATCCCAAAATACTTTTTGTTACATTTTTTTCTTTTTTACCATGTTCCAACATTTGTTTATTTATATTATCACTTTTATAAAGAGTGCAATCAGAAGATTCTGCTCCGTAGCATCTTTTATATTTTTTGCTATTGCCGCAAGGGCATGGGTCATTTCTTCCTGTTTTCATTGTGGATAACTTAGCTTTGCCTTTCGGTTTCCGTTCGGTTATAATGAAAGTGTAGCGTAAATAGATTTTTAATGCAATATGTCAAACCTCACAAAAAAACAAAAACAAGTCTTTGATTTTATAAATACCTATATTTCCGAAAATGGGATATCCCCAACCATTGAAGAAATACGAAAAAAACTAAAACTCAAAGCAGTCTCTACTATCCACGAACACATCAACTCTCTTAAAGCAAAGGGGTATCTTTCAAAGTCAGAAAACTCCGCCCGAAGTCTATATTTAAAAAAAGAAATAAAATCTATTCTAGAAATTCCTATTGTCGGAAGAATTGCCGCCGGATATCCAATTGAGGCAATTGAAGATGTTGGAGATACCATTTCCATAGTTAATCCTAGTATTAAAACCTCAGAAGGATACTACGCTTTGCGTGTTGTAGGAGAAAGCATGATTGACGAAGGTATTTTTGACGGAGATATTGTCGTAATAAAAAAGCAGTCTGTTGCAGAGAACGGGCAAACTGTTGTGGCTATTATTGATGACAGCGAAGCAACACTCAAAAAATTATATCGAGAGAAGTCACGATACCGACTTGAGCCAAGAAATCAAAATTTTCTTCCTTTTTATCGTAAAGAGGTTGAAGTGCGAGGCGTCGTTGTCCAAGTCATAAGTAATATTGCCAACAAGCCAGAAAAGATCGTTTCAAAAAAGACAAAGCACGGATTTAAGACGATTGACCTTTTTGCTGGTGTCGGTGGAATTCGTCTAGGATTTGAGAATGCTGGATTTAAAACAGTTTTCGCAAATGATTTTGAACCTCAATGTAAAGATACCTACGACTTAAATTTTAGAGATTCAAAATTGGTAGTTGAAGATATTAGAAAAATCGGAATTGACGATTTGCCAAAATTTGATTTTATTCTAGGTGGTTTTCCTTGTCAGGCTTTTTCTATTGCAGGATATAGACAAGGATTTGATGATGAGAAAGGTAGAGGAAATTTATTTTTTGATATCGCAAGAATTCTTGACGCACGAAAGCCCGAGGGCTTTCTGCTTGAAAATGTAAAAAATCTAAAAAGTCATGACGGGGGTAAAACTTTTAGAATTATTCAAGAGACACTAGAAAATCTCGGCTATCACCTAAAGACAAAAGTTTTGAATAGTATGGAATATGGAAATATCCCACAAAATAGAGAACGCGTTTATATGGTTGGTTTTAGGAACAAAGATTACTATGATAAATTTGAATTTCCTAACCCAGTAAAATTAACGGTAAAAATTACTGATCTATTAGAGAAAAACGTACCAGAAAAATATTACTACAACGGTAAGCCATTGTTTGAAAAACTAAAGGGTTCTATAAAAGAGGAGGGAAAGGTATATCAATGGCGTAGACAATATGTCCGAGAGAATAAGAGTGGTGTTTGTCCAACACTTACTGCAAATATGGGAACTGGCGGACATAATGTGCCGATTATTAAAGACAATAAAGGTATAAGAAAATTAACTCCACTTGAGTGCGCACGTATTCAAGGATTCCCTAGTGACTATAAAATACCAAAACTAGCAGACTCTGCTTTATATAAACAATTCGGAAACT
>JAUSHF010000031.1 GCA_030648705.1 bacterium | reverse complement strand
GCCACACTCTCTATGTGATTGTCTTCCATATCTATTGTCATATATCGATATGATACACATTCACCGCTGGGGAGCCATTTCAGGCTCCTTTTGCGTTGGAATGGACTTTCATTTGGGTGTAATTATGAATTGGAGAAGACTGGGCAGTCTTAAAATCATTATAAATTTCTCGGTTAATTCGTATTTTTGATCTTTGATAATCTCTCTTTTTGTTTACCCAATACGTGAAATATTAACATCGAAAGTGTTAACCAGAATATACTAAATGATAGACCGCCGAGCACATCAGATAACCAGTGTACCCTTAAATAAATCCTGCTCCACATGACACCTATCACAATAATCACTAATAAAATATTTAGGAGTATTTTTGTATTTTTCTTTAAATTAGAACGATAAAAGAGATATGCCAAAGCACCATATACTAATCCTGCTGTCATAGCATGCCCACTTGGAAAGCTGAAGCTCGTTTCAACTAATAAAGCATTTTCTGGTCGAGCCCGCTCTATCACCCTTTTTAATAAAAATCCCAATGATAATCCACCAATAATATTAAAAAGATAAAATTGAATCAAATGCCATCTTTTTTTTAAAAAAAGTCCTATTACGATAATCAAACTAATTAATATAGCAGTTTTCTCATCAGCTAATAATGTAAATAGTCTACTAATACCTATTCCTAAAGGACTTTCCATTCCCACCATTAGAAGATTAAACCAAACATCTACGTTTACTAATTTTGCAGAAAAAGAGAAAATATCTTCGATAAATTTAAAGAAAATAAAAAGAGAAATAACATTGATACATAAAGTTATTAAATTACGACGTGAGAATAGATGTTGTCTTTTTTCTAAAAAGAAATATATCCAGACTATAAAAATACCTAGGACAAAAGCCATTAGTATATATTTCCCAATATATATAGAAGCATATTCATAACTTGCACCGAATATATATCCTACTGACACTGATAGGAATGCCCAGCAAGTACCTCCGATAATATTAAAGAACCAGAATTTACCTTTTTCAACTCCACTAACGCCAGCCAGAAAAGGAATGAATGCTCTCGTGATAGGACTAAATCTACCTAGTACTAATGCTTTACCAGTATGACTATTCAGAAGACTATTTGCTCTGGAAATGTGTCTTTCGTTTATAAAAAAATAAGGTCCGTATTTAGTAAGAAAACTCATACCATATTTTTTACCTACAAAATATCCGATGACATCACCAGTCATTGCTCCAATTCCAGCAACTATTACCACATACCAAAAATTAAATACTCCGAGTTTTGCTAGAAATCCCCCAAGAATAATTACAATGTGACCAGGTATAAAAGATCCTATTAGAGGCAAAGCTTCTGCAATAGCAACTATTAAAATAATCCATATTCCTCCACCACGTAAAGTATTCTCTATTACAGGAAGTATCTTATCTAGAAAATGCATTTTATCTGGTTAGTTTATTTTAAAGTGAATGAAGCCTTAACCGTGACCATAACTTCTTTCTTCTGACTAGAAGTATCATAAGTTCCATAGTCAGATACGTCTACAGATCCTTCAGGGAGTACTTGAACGACACCACTAGCCGCAGAAGTTAGTGTATTTACTTTTTTCCCTCCAGCATTCGCAATCATATTTGCTCTAGCCATAGCATCTTTAATAGCGTTTCCGAGTAAAGATACTCTAAGATCGGCTAATTTAGTAAATGTATATTCGGGATTATATGATGAGAAAATAACTCCTTTATCTACTATCGCTTTAGTAGATTTTGCTAAGTCTGTAATTTTCTCCACATCATTTGAGGTTATTTGAACGGACTGGTTTAGATTATATTCTCTTTCTGTAGAAGAAGGATTTTTATCACCGTAATTATATATTTGATCCATAAAAACAGGTTTGACTGTAATCTCGGCAGAATTAATATTTTTAGAAATTAAGAAATCTCTGACAGCTTTTTCATCTTTTTCCATAATAGCATAGCCATCTTTAAGATTTTTAACCGACACCACCCTAGACCAGTTTCCAGTCCATTTGACCTGATCGGCTACTACTGACTGACGAGCTGAACCAGTAACAGATAGAGCGCCCTCAGATCTAGTACTATAGAATACTACACTAGCTATTATAGTACTTATAATTAAACTTACGCCAATTATAATACCTGTAATTATAGATTTAGTACTTGTGGTCATTTTTTTTAAAAAATTAGATTCTAATTTATTGCATTTATTATAACATAATGTAAACTCTATACATAGCGAATTGTTATTAAAAAGTTCAGCATAATATAAACTCTTTACGTAATGAATTGTTATTAAAAAGTTTTTAAAAAAGCCGGAGTGGCGAAATGGTTTACGCGCACGACTCAAAATCGTGTAGAGGCAACTCTATGTGGGTTCAAGTCCCACCTCCGGCACCATAGACTTTGTCAAGTTTTTATTGTATGCTTTTAGCTACAAATATGATAAAAAATCCAGTAATAGTAATACTCGGCCCCACCGCTTCAGGAAAAAGTTCCCTCGCTGTAGAAATGGCTCTTAAATTTAATGGTGAGATAATATCTGCCGATTCTAGGCAGGTATATAAAGGTATGGAGATAGGAACTGGAAAGATAACGACGGCCGAAATGAAAGGAGTTAAACATCATCTATTAGATATTGCTAATCCTGTGAGTGAAAGATTGACCGTGGCTAAATGGAAGACAGAATCAGAAGAAGCCATCGAGGAAATTTTGTCTCATGACCATCTTCCTATAATTTGTGGTGGCACAGGCTTCTATATATCTAATCTAGTAAATGATTTTTCTCTACCTGATTTGAATATAAATATTGATGAGCAAATTAAATTAGAAAAAGAATTAGAGCAAAAATCCGAAGAGGAACTTTTTACCGAATTAATAGGTATAGATGAAAGACGTGCGAATGAAATAGATAGGAAAAATAAAAGAAGATTGATAAAAGCTGTAATACTTGGCAGAATTCACGGCAAAATTCCCGAGGTCAAAAAAGTCGCGAATGATAAATATAAATATTTGCAAATAGGTTTAACTTTGCCTGATGAAATATTAAAAGAGAGAATATATAAAAGATTAATCACACGTTTCAAAGAAGGAATGGTAGCTGAAGTTAGAGGTCTGCATGATAGAGGCCTGAGTTTTGAAAGAATGGAAGAATTCGGTTTGGAATATAAATATATAGCAAAATTTTTAAAAGGAGAAATAAAAACTGAAAAAGAGCTAGTGGAAATTTTGAATAATAAAATCTGGCAATACGTTCGTAGACAAAGAACTTGGTGGAGAAATCCGAAAGATGAAATGAATAAAGATATTAAATGGTTTAGACATGACATAGCCGAAAATGTGTTAAAAATAGAGGGGGAAATCGCGCGGTTTTTAAGCGACTTTTAAAATCTGCGCGGAATAAAAACCAACGCCGACGTTAAATAAACAAAAACCGCGCGATGCACTCGATTTCCCTTGAGACGTTAATCTCTAAGGATTTCGATGCACCGCGCGGGTGAATTCCTAAATATACGATTATACTGACTGGTGGGCTTTTTCTAGCCCTTACCGCCACCGTAGTACCAAGGGTACGGGATGAACTTGAGCCCGAGCGGGATGATGTAATACGCCCCGGGAGGCATATTCACCGCGACACCTTGCTGTTCAGGAGGGACGACAATGGTCGTCTTGACCATCGTCTGCTGATCCTGAATCTCAAATGCAGTAGCATACTGATACTGCGTCCGAGTCGAGAGGTAAATCTTCTTCCCCTCGGTGTAGGTCGCCATGATAAGTGGCGTTTTCCCGTATTCGGTGCCGTCATCATAAGGACTGTAAGTCCATATTAAGACGTCGATGTTAGTCGGACTGCCGTTGAAGGATCGAATGTCTTCCGACCCCGCAATGATGGCATGAGCCGAGACCCATGTCATCGGAATCTCGGAGGCGTTAGTGAGACTGTAGGCGTTGTTGTACCAGTGCCAATAACCGTCATTCTCAAGACGAGCCGTGGTCAGAATGAGTTCACCGTTGCCGGCTTTCCCAGATTGGAACCAGAATCCGCCGTTTCCACAGGACAAACTATTCGCCTGAGGATTGCCATACTGATCCCGAGTCACAAGCTTTGCACTCTGGAGATCTGGCACGGGAATGAAGATGTTCCCCGCGAGGTACATCGGCACTTGCGAAGCTGATTCCGGCAAGGTCCAATTTCCCCAGCGATCTTTCTCTGCCTGACCACCGCCGTAGCCGTAGAAGAGTTCCTGCTGAAACTCCTGCCCGCCACCTTTTTCATTGACGGCGACAGGTCCGCTCTCCGTGCTCGTATTCACGAAACGAATCCTGATAGACAAGTAGTCTTGAGGGTTCGTGACTTTGAAGGAAAACCAGAAGTTACTAACCAACTCACTGGCAGTGTCCAAGGTCTTGATCGAGTTTGTAAACGGCGTGAAGTATCGGAACGGCTCGTATACAGATGACTGCATGGAGGCGTCGATAGCGATCCCTTTGACCTGATGCATCGCCCACGCCGCGAGACTCGCGGTGTTGGTGAGCATAGACAGGTCGGGAGGCACAGGGATGGAATTCGTAACCGGAGTTCCTCCGCCACCACCGCCATTATCTCCACCAATAACAGGCACCCCTTCCGAGATGTAGTCATCGGTATTGTCGATACTGATCGAGAGGAGAGTAACTCCTTCCTGAGCAAAGACGTTGAAGTTAGTGGTGAGAATAGAAATCACGACCAACAGGGCCGTGAAGATTTTTTGGATGTTTTTCATTTTCAGTTTTTCTATCGTTCCGTTGTTGTGGTTTAACTACGTTTGTTTTGTGTTTGATTGTTGTTTATTTTCCGTTACCGTTGCTACTGGAGGAACTTGTACCGACTCCTCCAAATTTCAGAGCCGAAACCTTAAAGCGGACAATATTCGTGTCTGCTTTCGGTTCCAGAGCCTTAACCTGCTCAGGTTCTGGATCGGCCGGCTGAGCCTCAGAAACCTGCTCAGTGAGGTGAATAACTTTCGCCTCTTCCGCCTTCTGAGTGTACCAGCCATAGAACACGAAAGCTCCAATGGCAAGCAAAACGAATGCAAGCGCGCGAATGATATTTCCGAGATGATTTTTCATAGCTGTATGTTTTTAACAGTTTTCCAAATCCCCCTAACACCAAATACGCTTCCACACTGGGAAGCTTTAATCGTATATTTAGTTTTAAAGGAACTTGCTGAGGTTTTGAGGCCTCGTTTGAACTGCCAATCATAATAGCACACCCTGTATCTAAAGTCAATAGATTATTGACAAAAGGCTTGTTTTATAACACTTTAATGAATTTGGCGGGCCCAGCAGGACTCGAACCTGCAACCTCGGTTTTGGAGACAGATGTTTTACCATTGAAACTATAGGCCCGTATAAAAAACTTGCTCACTTATTCCCTACTTAAAGAATAAAACCTGCTTTCTGAACAGGTTTTATTCTAGCATATAACAGTATTTTTTTCCTGTTTTAGTCTTGTCTAACTATTACGATTTTACGATTATTTTGCTTTATGACTATTTCTTTGCTTCCTTGAACACAATATGCTTCTTTAGTTTAGCACTGTATTTCTTTAATTCGAGCTTCTTCTCTACCTTCTTCTTATTCTTACGAGTATAATAAGCTTCGCCTGTTTGTTTATTTCTTAAAATGACTAGTTGATCTTGTGACATAACTTTTTATTATTTGTCCTCCTAATATACCTTATAGCGTGCAAAAAATCAAATAGAACGGTAAAATATCCTTATGGAACGAATTATTCAGCGTATATTAAACTGGAATACTTCATATAAATCTCTAATACAGATTACTGTTTTTAAAGATAATCTCCTTCATAATCTTAATGAATTTCAGCAAATTATAGGTAAAAATGATAAGAGGATAGTGCCTGTATTAAAAAGTAATGCGTATGGACACGGACTTGTGAATACGGCTAGAATTCTAGATCCATTACACTTACCTTTTTTCTGTGTAGATTCTTTTTTCGAAGCATTGTCTCTTAGAAAAGAAAATATTCAGTCCCCCATCCTGATCATTGGCTATGTATATTCTGAAACTGTCATTCAAAATAATTTAAAAAATATTTCATTCGTTGTAACTAATTTGGATTATTTAAAAGAGATTTCAACTCTGACTTTAAAGTTTAATAAAAAAACAAAAATTCATTTAAAAATAGATACGGGAATGCATCGCCAAGGTATTCAGAAAGAAGAAATTAATGAAAGTATAAAAATAATTAGTGAAAATTCGAATTTAGAATTAGAAGGAATTTGCACTCATCTGGCAGATGCGGATGGCGACACTAAGACATATACATTAGAGCAAATAAAGGAATGGAACTCCGCCGTGTCTATTTTTAAAAATAAATTCCCTAGTATTAAATACGTTCACGGAAGTGCTTCTGCGGGAAGTCTGTTCGTAGATCAAATGGAGGGGAATGTATTTCGTCTAGGAATAGGTTTATACGGTCTCGGCACTGGAGAAGAATTGAAAAAGAAAGTCAATTTGAAACCAGCTTTAGAATTTAGGACGATAATCAGTGGAGTGAAGAAAATAAAGAAGGGTGAAAAAGTGGGATACAACGGTACCTTCGAAGCTCCGAAAGATATGACCATCGCCACGATTCCAGCAGGATACAATGAGGGAATAGATAGAAGACTTTCGAATAAAGGTTTTGTAAAAATAAATTCTGGAAAATTCGCGCCCATAATCGGCAGAGTGAGTATGAATATTACGACTATAGATATTACAGATTTGCCAGAAGTTAGAGCAAAAGATTCTGTGGTGGTGATAAGCTCACATAAGACTGATAAGAATTCAGTGGAGGAAATAGCGAGGGTTTGCGGGACGATACCATATGAAATTTTGATTCATGTGCCGGGGTATTTAAGAAGAATTGTTATATAAGAAAATACGTTAATTGTTTTGTTGTAGTGAAAGTTGATTGTTCATTTCTCTTTCAAGAGTTTGTGTAAAATCCCTGACAATTGCTTGTTGGTTTGCCGGTAAGAATGCTCCGAGCTCTCCTTGAAAATCAACCTGCCTTGCATTTTTGATAATTTTAGTAGCATAAGTGCCAAGTTTCTGCTTTTGTTCTGGAGATAACATATTACGACGCATCATAAAATACAGATCGTAATAATCTCTCGGCTTTTTTCGTTCAAGTAACGCTCCGAAGACTTTCTCATTGATTAATTCTTCCTGAGACAAATGATAAATTGTATATGTCGGTACGAATCCATTAGCAACACTATCCACTTCGACTTTTAATTCACTTTCACTGCGAGTAGAAATGTTAATTTCAATATTTATAGGTGCATAATCCGGTACATACAGTGTAGCTACACCAAAATATCCTCCGCTTGTCGGTGCTGACTTATTTCCGAGTTCAACTCTAATACCACTCTTTTCCATTCTAGACAAAACTTCTAAAAAAAGATTTTCTACAAATTCTTGAGGTTTCGTATATGGAGCAATAAACAGAGAAAAGTCCAAATCCTCCGAAAATCTCGGGGAATTATAAACTATACGCAAAGCGGTACCACCTTTAAACAAAAGTTTTTCAGATCCAGGAAGCTGATAGAGTTCAGACAAGAATAAATGCTGTGCGTATTCTCGCACTATGTTTGGAAACAGGCTCGTCTGTTGCTCACGAGCAATTTGTTGTAGGATTTCCGTTGCAATCATTGTAATGTTGTCTTAAGCACACTAACTAACTTTGTGTTCTCAAATAATCTTGCATATTGAAGTGCCTTTTTTGCGTTAATTTTTTCTTTATTGAAACGGCTCAATGGTTTTTTACCAAATAAGACACGATAGTACAGAGTATCGACAAATGCTTTCTCCGGATCAGCTATCAAAAATGAAAATCCTTGCTGTTTGACGACAGTATATCCAGTAAACGCCTCTTTTCTAAGATGTCGATAAGAATAAATTTTACCTAGCTTCTCAAACTTTCGTGTAGCCTTTGTACTCACTGAAGTAATCTCATAAACTGTCTCAGGAATAATTCCATGATATGAGAGCGCGAATTCTCGTGTAATATATGAAGGTGCGTAAAGTTTGTTCGCTAAATATGATTCTGGTGGTATAGCATCAGGAAAAACATACAGTCCTCTTTTAATTCTTGTAATAAATCCAGCTTTAGAATAACGATGGAGTAAAAAGCTAGAAGATACTTTAGATACAGCAAAGAGAACCTGCACATCACGAGCAGTAAATATACCAAGACCCGTGTCCTTTATTTTAGTCATGAAATTCTGTCGATTCACTAATTTAGCCATATTGCTAATATACTGAAACGGCACTAAAATAGCAAGCGAAACATGGGGATAAGTAGATTGGGTACCACTTGCATACATTCTATTTATTTTCTATAATAGCAT
>JAUSHF010000021.1 GCA_030648705.1 bacterium | reverse complement strand
TATAATAAAAATAAAAAGGTTATAGATCGCCTAGCGAAGATTATTACAGTTACAGAAAGATCTGGAATAGCGGTGTCTATATTAGTGGCTTTAGCAGTTATTATTATTACTTTAAATACAGTACGTCTCGTAATTTATTCTGCTAAAGATGAGATATCAGTGATGAAGCTTGTGGGTGCTAGTAATATGCATGTTCGTGGCCCATTCGTAATATCAGGAATTATGTACGGTATAGTATCGGCAATTCTGACAGTCTTTCTGATGTATCCCGCGACGTACTACTTTGGTGAAGTCTTAAAAAACATTTCATCTGATTTTTCATTAAATTCATATTATCTAGCTCATATTGGTGAAATATTTATAGTCTTAATAGTGGTAGGTTCAGTTCTTGGTGCAATATCTAGCTATATATCAGTTCGTCGTTATCTAAATGTTTAGTTGGTGTGCTGTTTGCTTTTTTTAAAAAATAATGGTATTTATGTAGTTGGACTAAAGACGGGAAACAATCAACCGATTAAGGACAAACATGTTTCGATTCATAACTCATGGTTTTAGTGCTACGAGGTCACTAGAGATTCTCGGACAAATCAAGAAGGTTCTGAAGGAAAAACTTCCAAACAAAGACTTTTCACAAAGTGTGCTCGAGGTGGGTGGAAATATTTGCACCAATTTTGATCTTGAGCCTGAACGAGTCGATTATGTTGAAATTCAGGCTACAGACATTGAGGAACTTACGAAAGTTGTCGTGGTTCTCAGTCAAGCTAACTTGGGGACTGATTTGGTAATTTCGCCGAACATCTTACTTTGTGTTCCGAGTTATACTACTTTGGATACGGATTGGCAGATGCCGGGACAGCAGGTCTGAAATTTGGATTTGATTTCTGAGCAGATTTTTGAACGCTTTCGGACTTCGTCCGAAAGCGTTTTTATTTTGCCATTTTTATGGTATTATTTGATTCTATGAAGATTTTACAAATGATTTTCGGCGATCCGAATAAGAAAACCCTTAAGAAATACTATCCTTTAGTAGAGGAAATCAACTCTTTTGAACTGGAAATTCAGAAACTCAGCGACGATGGTTTGAGAGAGAAAACTAAAGAATTTAGAGAAAAGATTAAGAAAGCAAACGAAGCTGGTATTAAAGATAAAGTTATCCTAGATCAGATCTTACCCGAAGCTTTTGCCGTTGGGCGTGAAGCTGCTAAGAGAACTCTAAATCAGAGACATTTCGACGTTCAGCTCATTGGAGGAATGGTTCTTCATGATGGAAAAATATCAGAAATGAAAACCGGAGAAGGTAAGACTCAAGTAGCTACACTTCCTGCTTATCTAAACGGATTAACTGGAAAAGGTGTGCATGTGGTCACTGTAAACGACTGTCTATCACGACGTGACGCTGTATGGATGGGACAAATTTATGATTTCCTTGGTTTATCTGTAGGAATTCTCGGTCACGAAGAATCTTGGCTTTACGATTCTAAACATATTAAGAAAGAAGAAGAAAAAATAGATGATAAAGAAAGAGATGAAAAAGGTTCTTTCCACGTTGTTCATGAATTCTTAAGACCTTGCACTCGAAGAACAGCATATATGGCCGATATTACTTATGGTACAAATCATGAATTTGGCTTTGACTATCTCAGAGATAATCTAGAGTATTCACGAGAATCTCTACGTCAGAGAGAATTTAATTTTGCTATTGTGGACGAGGTGGATTCCATCTTAATCGACGAAGCCAGAACCCCACTGATTATTGCAGCGCCTACTGCTGAGTCAGAACATTTATATGTTACTTTTGCTGGTATTGCTCGTGATTTAAATGAAGGTGAAGATTATGACATAGATTTAAAACGTCACGCAGTAATGCTTAAAGACGGCGGTATTTCTAAAGCAGAAAAAACTTTAGGAATTTCTAATATTTATGCAGAAGGAGGAGTTAAATTTGTTCATCATCTAGAGACGGCAGTAAAGGCAAAATCACTTTACCATTTGAATAAAGAATATGTAGTGAAGGACAATGAAGTGATTATCGTCGATGAATTTACTGGACGTTTACAGCCGGGCAGACGTTGGTCAGAAGGATTACATCAGGCAGTAGAGGCAAAGGAGGGTGTAAGTATTCAGAAAGAGTCTAGAACCTATGCTTCTATCACATATCAGAATTACTTTAGAATTTATCCTAAGCTTTCAGGTATGACTGGTACTGCATTTACTTCAGCGGAAGAATTCTATAAAGTTTACGGATTAGATGTAGTAGTAATTCCTACGAATAAAATATCTCAGAGAAAAGATAATAATGACTTTATATTCCAAACTGAAAATGGAAAGTTCAAGGCCATCGCTCGTCATGTTAAAGAATTAAATAAAAAAGGACAGCCAGTGCTAATCGGTACAGTTTCGATAGAAAAAAATGAAGTCCTATCTGCGTATCTAAAGAGCGAAGGTATTCCACATGAAGTTCTAAATGCAAAGAATCATGAGAGAGAAGGAGAGATTATTGCACAGGCAGGTAGAAAAGGTGGAGTGACTATAGCTACTAACATGGCTGGCCGTGGAGTGGATATTAAACTCGGTGGTAACCCTAATACGAAAGAACTTTATGAAGATATAAAGTCTGTCGGTGGTTTATACGTCCTAGGTACAGAGAGACATGATGCTAGAAGAATAGATAATCAGCTTCGTGGACGTGCAGGCAGACAAGGTGATCCCGGAGAGACTCAGTTCTTCGTATCTATGGAAGATAGTCTGATGAAGATCTTTGCCTCTGATATGGTGA
>JAUSHF010000012.1 GCA_030648705.1 bacterium | reverse complement strand
GAGTTTGGCTTCTTCTTCGGGAGTTAATACTACGTAATCTCCGTTTGCGAGACCTTTTTCAAATTCTTCTTTGGGTATGATGAATGGGGATTCGGGGGTGGGCATGGTGATGTTTTAATGTTATTTATATTTTAATTATGAAATTACCAACTCTTTAGTAATTTGTATAATCTCCTTACTGAAAAAGTCTTTAACTTCCTTCCAATTCGCCTCGAAATTTATTACGGGTTCAGGGTCACTCTCAGCATCATCAAAATACACTAGACTTTTTAAAATATGGTGGTAATCGTGGGCTACGGAAGGATATTGACCTTTTAATCTTTTTATAATATCTATTAGAGGTTCGAGATTTTTTACTATCCAAAATAAATCAAAGAAATCTCTTTTCTTCCCTCTTTGTGATATTGCAATCACTTTCATCACCGCTATATCTTTAGGTTTAAGGATATTAACAAAACCATATTCCATAAATTCCTGTTTTGGTATGAAAAAGGGGTATGCTATAAAACTAATTTTGCATCCTAGTAACTTTCCATAAACAGTATTTTTCTTATTTATATCCTCTATCCAATCTTTATTTCCTGAAAATCTTTTGTTTAAATCTTCATTCTCAAAACTATTTTCAGTAGTAAAAAAATCTAAATCAATAGATAGTCGATTCCCTACCTGTAATGCAAGTGCAGTACCACCTGCTAAGTACCACCCAGATTCTGAAATCCACTCTTGCTCTGATAAAAAATCTAAGGCTTTTTTAGTCTCTTTAGGTAATGAATTAAAATGAAGATTAATTAACTTTGAAGTATTAGTTTCCATAATTTTTTACTTTCTGGTCTTAAACGACGCGGATTATCCACAACCTCCTTTAATAAAGACTTATCGTAGTTATGATATACCCATTTAACTTCTTCATCATTACCAAAGTCCAAAACACGCTCTATGATATATAGAGCATTTTTGTCCTTATCTATCCTCACTGGATCTGTATCCCAAAATAATGATTGTCTAAACTTCATATACCTATTATACCATGGTGACTCTAAATTTCCATCAATTTTAATTCTAATTTATATGCATTTCCATAACTTAAAAATCCTAGATATGAAGCCAGCACTTCTGGTCTAGTATCTTCAAAAATCTTTTTATACATCCTAAGTTTTGTCTTTGTCCTCAGAATTTTATGATCTCTAAAGTGAACCCAGCCCAGAAAATCGACACCAGAATTAACAGTTTTAATAAAAACTTTATCTGGATGCATTTGAAAATTTAATTTTTCCCCTAAAAAAATCTTCATCTTTGGAATTAATTCTTCTAAATATCTTTTATCTCTTGAAAAAATAACAAAATCATCAGCATATCTAATATATTTTTTAATTTTCAAATCTCGTTTAATAAACTGATCGAATTCATTTAGATATATATTTATAAAAATCTGACTAGTAAGATTGCCGAGTGGAATACCCTTTCCAGTAGCACCAGAAGAGAAGCTATCTATCACAGTATCTATAACCCCTAAAAATCTGGGGCAATTTATATATTTCCTGATAATATTTTTCAAAATGTTATGATCTACAGAATGAAAACATTTTCTAATATCGCATTTTAAAACCCAAACAGTTTCTCTATCATTTAAACTTTCTTTTCTATAATAATAACGAAATCTGTCTAATGCTTTATGTGTCCCTTTTTCTACTCTACAAGAATATGAATCGTGTATAAAAAATTTATCAAAATATTTATAAATCGCTCTATAAATAGCATGATGAATTACTCTGTCTCTGATAGAGGCTTTGTGAATATCACGAACTTTCGGATCGTATATTTTAAAATGTTTATATCCACTATGTTTATATGTCCCGTTCATAATGTCTCTGTGTAAATCTAAAATATTTTTTGATAAATACAAAAAATACTCTCCTATATCAGATTTTTTCTTTTTACCTACTCTAAACTCAAACCAGCTGTCTGTAAGCGATTCATAAGAAAAAATATCTTCAAAATCGAAAAATCCCTCGTATTTAATATCATTTTTTATATTGTTATCTTTCATGGTAATCTATAAAATATTATTAAAATAATTGTAAAGCTATGCAAAAAATAAAAGTATCAGGTATCTCTTCTAAGGTTTTAGACGCTTATGTCTATTGGCAAGGTAATCTAAGACATATTCCCAAAATACATCGTTATTCTATGGGAGTCAGAATAGACGGTCTCTTTGCTGAGATTATAGAGCTTATCTCTAGTGCTATATATTCTCCGGTCGAGAAAAAAGAATCTTTCATTCTTAAAGCTATAAATAGAAATGATGTATTGAAATTTATGCTTTTAACTCTGCTCGAAATAAAAGGAATAGAAAATGATAAATGGAGAGTACTATCCTTAAAAACAGAAGAGATGGGTAGAATCCTTTTTGGGTGGAAATGTCAGACTATAGAAGATCAAAACCGTGTTAGTAACACTGTCCATAAAAATGCGGTCAATACAGACAGTGTACTAAACGGAAAAGATAAAAAATAACGAGTAGAAGGACACGATAGTTCGAATTCCACGTGTTAGAAAGCCAGTTACCGTTCCGATTCCACTTAGAGCCATCCCAGTTCGCGTAAGGAACATTCCAGTTACCGCCGGAGTTGCGAACGAGGGAACAAAAGTATAGGAAACCTTCTAATACACTGCCGGCAAGGGCATTATTCGATTGCACCGACTGTAACTTATTCGGTATCTCGTAGAGTAAGATTATACGCTGACTAATACCACAGTCTCCTATACAGATTTTTTATGATTTTTTCGGAAAACATCACGCGCTTTTCTTTAATTTAAATTTAAAAAATTAAATCGCAGAAAATTCTGGCGATATTCATCTCGGCATCACAGCATGAAAGTTTTTAAGACCGACATACGTATTCGCAATGCATAATTATTCTAGCATTATTATATTCTTTCTCAAAATCCATACTCAAAAATCCCTGTTCAATAAAGATTTAGGTGAAAAATTTCGCGGTTCAAAGTGCAATGGTTCAGGGTGCGGGCAAAATAGGCAATGGGTCAATGTTCAAAGGGCAATCATTTCTCGAGTAGAAGGACACGACCGTTCGAATTCCACGTGCCAGAAAGCCAGAGACCGTTCCGATCCCACTTAGAGCCATCCCAGTACGCGTAAGGAACATCCCAGCGACCGCCGGAGTTGCGAACGAGGGAACCGAAGTTGAAGTAATATTTTGACTTGTCAAAAGAGGGGGGTACTTTGCTTGGATTATCTAGTATATATTGCCAGTATTCAATGCCTGGGATGTGATATCTATCTCCATAAGTGGTTTTTAGGTATTCTCCGACTTCTGCCAGGGTTTTGCCTTCTAATTTCTTTTGTTCATCATCTGGAAGAGAGAAAAGTCTAGCATTTTCGAAATCTAGGTTTTGGGTATCGGGGTTTACTGTGTATTGACCGAATTTGGTGGTGTCTATGTCGGATTTCTTTGCTTCGTAGTCGAGGTCTGCGGGTTTAGTTATGATTGGCACCTGTTCTACTTTTGCTTTTTCCGCATCATACCAAATCTCGAAAGTTTTCTTAAGGAAAGGTTCGTACTTCACCTTCATCTCTTCTGGTGTCACGTCAAAAGATTCTACTTTTGACTTTCTTCTCTTTTTTCTATTCGTATCTTTCTCTGTATTTACGAAAGGTCTGAAAATCGGTCCACCATTTTCTTTCGAAATTCCCATAAACTCTAATACCTCTCCTTTACCATTTTTTATTATCTTACCGGGTAATATTTTCTGTCCTCCGCTCTCAAATGATTTAATTAAATATTTAATAGGTTCACCTTCGGGACTAATAAACATTCCTTCTGTAATCAAAGGGTCTTGCTTTAACACCTCTCTGTATTTAACTCTAGGAGAAAGTAGGCCTATATCGTTAGGAGTCATCACTTTAAACTCTACCTTTTCATAATCCTCCAATTTTTTATCTACATCTATTCCATAATATTTAAAGAAATCCTTAAGAAGCTGTTTATCTTCGGAAGTATATACATCTGTGTCGAGGAATTCCTCGTGAATTTTTCCTATTACGAAACTCTCTATACTAACTTCCCCTCTCATCCTCGTATATTCATTCATCCAACCTAAGGTGGTACCTATATCTATTATTAAATCTTTACTATACTGAGCTTCTCTCTTATGTTTAAGCACTGTTTCATTATGAGAAAAAGATAAATTTATCTGGTTTAAAACATTTGCAAATTTCCATAAGAAGCCACCGACTGGTTCATTGATTTTCTCTTTTTTTCCACCTTTTTCTACTTCTTTTTCTTCGAAATCTTTAAGCTGTCTAACTCTAACATTTCTGGAAATTTTTTGACCTGTTTCTAAGGTTACTGTATCTTTCTCTTCTTTATATTCATAATTAGGTGATAGTTCTGCATTAGCACCACGGATTCTACCATTCTCATCCATAAGAGCGCATAATAGCATTTCGTATATTTCTGGATTATCTGGAGCCTGTTCATTATAGTCCAAATCTACTTTAGCGAATTTTCTAGCTACTTCTGGTGGAATTTTCTTTCTCTCATATCTTTCTGAAGCTAGATTCACCATAGCACAGAAAAGAAAATTAGGAGCTACAATCTCTTCTTTATTTGTAACAGGCATTCTAATTTTCTTTCCTGGTGTCCACGTAGCAATTCTCGCCATCATTTCTGTTTGCTCTGAAGAAGGTCTGAGATTAAATTCATCATCAGCCAATATGAGTCCCTCATTCTTCGGGCTATCTTCTAAAGTTGAAGTCTTACCCGTCACAGCCATACCTAATTCTGCATACTTATAGTATGGAGTTCCACCTTCAGAAGACGGTAATAAATCTGGTTTAGCTATAATTTTCTCAAATCTTACATCTTTACCCGGAGTCTGTGAATTAGCTTCTCCTGTTAATTTAAGAGCTACCTGCTCTACAAGTCTAGTCTTACCAGTTCCAGACTCTCCAGATACTAATACAGGTTTACCACTTAGAGCTGCATTCTCTATTCTTTCCAAAGCTTCTAATCTAGATGACGACCAAATAAATTTCTCTTCTTTCAACTGTTCACTATATCTTTTTAGAGTTTCATATTCAGCTAAGGCGCCAAGCTTCGGATCTTCATCTATTAAAAACTCTATTTCTGTTTTTATCTGAGTCAAATTCCTTCTATTACTCGCTAACAATAGCAAATCGAATTCACTAATCTGTTCAGCCCCCCTTTCTCTGAAAATATTTTTAAGAGAGCTAGTAACTGCTTTATTAGTATCTTCAAAACGCTTTTTTAATGCTTCATATTTATCATAATTTCCGTTTATTTCTTCATCTTCTTTCAAATGACGAGCATTTTCTACTTGATATAATTCTTTAGTCTCTGCATCCTCATAAAGAGATTTTAATAGGATGATTTCTTTATTAAATCTTTCTAGACCATTTTCTCCCACCACTTTTTTCCTACGTGATACCTGACCTTTTAAATTCTGGAACAAAGCCCACATAGATTCCGCTTTTTCAGCCGGTGATAAATATGAAATATCTATTTTTCTAGACGATGTGGTATCTTTTCCAGACTCTTTTTCTTTATCTTCTTCAGATCTTTCTTTGTCTATTTTTTCTAAGAAAATCGCAATGGGGTCATCCTTAACTATCTCGAATTTATTCGATTCTATTCCGCCTAATTCTATATCATTTAGATTTTCCATGATTATTTGATTATATTCTATTTAATCTTATTTTTTAATTATATGTGGTTTCAATTTAGAAAACAACTCTCTAATATCTTTAGAAAGAATTCCCGGCAACTGTGAGAAAGAATCTAAAGGTGGAGCCGCATCTTCGCTTCCGGACTGACCACCGATAACATAGCTTCGGATTATCATTCCTTTTTTCTTTAATTCTCTATGTTTATTCTCAGTCTCGGAGAAATCATCCGGTGCGCCATCTGAAATCTCGGCTGTATAATGAATCGGTTTTTTATCATCTGTAATTCTCTTATCTTTTTCTATTTTCTTCTCTAAATCGAAAGTGGTCTCTATCTTTTCTAAAGTCTCGTGTGTAGGTGTTCCGCCACTCGCTATCTGCTTTAAAGCTTGGTATAAAGCCCATTGTTCTTTAGGTCCCCATTTATCTGTTAATGGTAATTTAACCTCTCCCACAGACGAAGCCACCGTAACCATTATTTTTATAGGCAA
Source organism: bacterium (assembly GCA_030648705.1). Taxonomy (GTDB): domain Bacteria; phylum Patescibacteriota; class Minisyncoccia; order Phycocordibacterales; family PALSA-1337; genus JAPLZH01. The sequence goes on along the minus strand of JAUSHF010000012.1, from coordinate 2,117 downwards.
TGTATCACTATTACCAGAAGAAAATCTCTTAGAGAGAATGGCGCATTGCATAATACTGTCTATAAAAAGTAAAGCTACATCTCTTTGAACATCACATTTTTTCCTACCTGTCGCAGAATCAGTCTGATCCATAGAACCTGATAAATCAAAAGAAAAATATAAATTTAGACCACCAAAATCTGTTTCTAATTTTTCTTCTTTAACTACTCTTTCAAATCCTGTAGGATTATTCTCTCTAGATCTAATATCTATAGAAGCATCTACCACATCTTCTAAATAATCTCCCTCATCCATTCTAACGGGCCCCCTGTATTCATCTTTTTCTACCATCCTAGCAGTGACGACTTTTTGCCATTCTTTAAGAAGAAGATCTGAAATGATTGCGCCATTCTCATCTTTAATCGCCCTTATTCTCTCTAATGCTTCTAGGAATTCTCTAGCCTGATTCTCAGAACATCCCGCTAATTCAGAGAATTCATTCTCTATCATATTAAAAACTTTTCCACTCTTACCCTTACCTCCTGAACCTTTTTCTTTTTTCTTTTTTTCTATTTCTTTCTTTATTTTTTCTTCTGAAGCCACTTCCTCGTCATTCTCTCCATAATCACCTTCTTCGCCATCATTCAGACTCTTTTCCTGTTCTTCTTCGTCCACTCCTGGATCTCCCTTAGGTGTAGCGTCTAGTCTAATCCATCTTCTAGAAAGAGAGTCCCAAACCTTAAACCATGCATGACCATTACCACTATGCATAATAGCCGAGCCAGATTCATCTTTTTCTCTAACACTATATCCTGCTACAAAAGAACAAGTAGCACCTAATTCCTGAAGTACTTTAATAGCGAGCGTATTTGCCACGAAACAGTCAGCTTCTTTCCTATTCCAGAGCTCTTTAAAAAAGTTCTCTGGATTTTCTGTGTATTTCTTCCAAGCTTCAGGACTATTAGAATAAGTCAAACTGTCTTTAATAAATTTAGTCACTTTTCTATATAGTTTCATCTTCGGTAAATTCTCTGCTTTAAATTCATTTATTTTGGCCTTTAATTCTTCTGGTAATTCTGGGGATATGACAGCCTTTTCCGTTTGACTATCTTGCTCTGAGATTAGAAGTCTCCCAATTTTTATTTTATAAGAAAAAGTTCCCTCAGCATCGACTTTCATTATCCACGAACCATCTTCGTTTCTATTAAAAGATACCTGATCTAGAGGGGTATTAATTTCTATATTTTCAAAGTCTAATGACCAATTATCAGGTAGTGGTATACTAACAGAATTTCCCCCCTTTATAGTGCCCGAAAGCACTCGAATACTTAAAGGATCTATTTCTGCTTTTTCCGCTTTAGATAATTCTTCATTTTTCTTACCCCATCTCCCTGTATTATGGTTAAATTCGTGTAATACATTTTTACTATAATAACCGCCAAAAAATGGATATACTGAAAAGTGAGCTTTTGGAGCCCCCTCTCTCTTCTCAGTTCCCGATTCCATAGATGAAGAAGTCTCTTCATCATGTGGTGGTATATCATTATTATTTTTTTCACCCTTATCTCCTTCTTCGCTTTTCTTAACAAAGTCTTCTACATCTCTAGCTGATAGCCACTCTAATGCTGATTTAAATTGTGTTTCGTAAATTTCAATTTTCTTTTGCCACGAGACATCAGGATTTACTAAATAATCTATAGGATTTATATACCCAGCTTCTGTACTTACTCTATTAAAATTTTTAACTAAATTTAAAACTCTTTCATCTATTTTTCCTTCCTCAAATTTTTTACCAACTAAAATACTTCTTAAGGAATTTAAAAACTGATCGGATAATGGTAAACCCGTGTTTGATATTTTATTAGAAATAGAACCTCTCATCTTACCCTCAATCAATTTCCTAAATTCTAATGGTACACTTTCTTTCCACTGTAGATATTCCTCCGCAGATTCCAAATCTTTAAATTCGAAAATCTCGTCAGATTTAATATCTTTATTTTCTCCCGTATTATCTCCCGTCGATTCTAAATATGATTCTGGCATAAAGTCTAATGTATATCTTATATAATAAGATTATATCAAAATAATCCAATATTGGTAAATTTTCCGCTTTCGATTTAAATATCGATTTTAGTAAA
>JAUSHF010000001.1 GCA_030648705.1 bacterium | reverse complement strand
CATAGTCATAAACGATGACCTCACATCCACAATGCTGTCTCAGAAAAAAACTGAGGGCATCACGACACGGATTATCATTGTTCATTCCACTATGACTGCTTTCAATATATACAATGATTGGTTTTTGAGCCATAAAGAACTTTCTTTTGTTTGTGACTATTCGACTAATCAAATATAACCACAAAACGCTAAAATATGCAACATTTTTGCAAATTTTGGTAGCAAATACAAAACACAAGTAATTCAGGGTCTCTCGCAGGCGCGCAGGCGCCGAGAGTGAGCGCTGGCCGAGCACGGCCAGACAGCGACCCTGAATTACTTGTGTTTTGTATTTGCTTTTAACGTTTACTCCACTGTGGTGCCTTTCTCGCCTTCTTTAGTCCGAACTTACGTCTTTCTTTTGATCTTGGATCTCTCTTTAGAAATCCTTCTTTCTTTAGAATTTTTCTTAATTCAACATCGTAATCTACTAGGGCTCTGGTGAATCCATGTCTGAAAGCTTCTGCTTGTGAGTGAATTCCTCCACCACTTAGCTTAGCAGTGACTTTCCACTTAGCTGATATACCTGACTTGTTTATGGCATCTGTAATTACTGATCTTAATTCTTCTGTAGGAAAATATGTATTTAAATCCTTTCCGTTAAATTCGTAAGACATCTTAGTAGCTTCTGTAATGCGAACACGCGCTACTGAAGTCTTTCTGCGTCCTACTGTCTCTATATATTTAGTATTTGTGGTTTCTTTCATATATTTTATTCAGCAACTTTAAGATTCATAATCATAATTTTTCTAAGCTTATTCTTTGGAAGCATTCCGTCTACTGCACGTCTAATAACTTCACCATAACCTTTCTTTGTGATTACTTCACCAAGAGTAGCATTGTAAAGTCCTCCACGGAATCCTGTGAATGTGACATAAACTTTATCCTCAAGCTTCTTAACTGGAATTTTTGCTTTTGAACAGTTTATGATTTGTACTTCTACTTTAGGGGCTATATTTCTAGCAAATTCTACGCTGTTTTTACCAATTAGAAGTGCTGCAGCTTCTGAAGCTACTCTTCCAATGGTTCTATCTGTGGCGTCTATAATGTGTTTAGTCTTTGTCATAAAAATTACTTTACAAATTCGATAATAGCCATTAAAGCAGCGTCATGATTCCTACGAGGAAGTTTGATGATTCTGGTATATCCTCCAGCTCTATCTTTAAAGGTTGGAGCAATCTCCTTTACTAGGATTTCTGCACTTTCAGGACTTCTTAATCTAGCAGTTAATAATCTACGAGAAGCTAGAGTTCCTATCTTTGCCTTTGTGACAGCTTTTTCAATAAATGGGCGAAGTTCCTTAGCCTTTGCTAGTGTGGTCTTTATCTTCTTATTCTCCACTAATGCATGCGCCAAAGAAACCATGAGAGCATTTCTGCCATTCATCTTTCTTCCAAATTTTCTTTGTTTTCTATGGTGATTCATAATCTTTTCTTAAATATCCTGATTTATTTTAATGTTATTCCGTAATTAGATAATACTTTCTTTATTTCCTGTATTCCCTTATTACCTAGGCCGTCTACATCTAGAATATCAGCTTCTTTTTTTCTAGCTAAACCTCCAACTGTGCGAATATTTGCACTAGCTAAAGCTTTAACTGTACGAGGTGATAATCCGATAGCATCGATTCTAGTCTTTAGGAATTCTGTATCTAATTCTTTCTTATCTTCGTCTACTTTTACCTCTCCTCCAGCTTCACTGGATTCTGAAGTTCCGGAGACTTCTTTTTCCTCAGGAATTTCGTCTTCTTTAAAGCCTACGATAGCCTTTAACTGCTCTATCATAATCTTTATAGAATCTTGAAGAGCATTGGAAGGTGTAACTGTTCCGTCTGTCTCGATAAAGAACTTTAATCTATTGAAATCTGTTCTTTCACCAACACGCATATTCTCTACTTCGTAATTAATTTTTAGAATAGGTGTAAAACGAGCATCCATAGCAATATTGCCGATGTCTACTTTTTCTTTATGTAAAACTTCCTTTGAAACGTATCCTAGACCCTTTTCCACTGTGATGTCCATCTCTAATTCTGTATTCTTATCAGAAATAGTACAAATGTAAGCGTCAGGATTTATGATTTCGATCTGAGAAGGAGCCGTTATATTAGCTGCTGTGATAACTTTCGCACCCTTTGCCTTTATAGTAATAGTCTGAGCTTCATTTCCGGCTAGGGTCAAACGAATCTTTTTTAAGTTTAGAAGAATGTTTATAACGTCTTCCTTAACACCGTTTATCACTGAAAATTCATGGCTCACGCCATTTATCTTAACTTTAGTGATAGCTGCGCCTGGCAGAGACGACAAAATAATCCTTCTTAAGGAGTTGCCGAGCGTATGCCCGTAACCCGGATAAAGACCATCTATTTCATAAACGCCCGTAAAACCTTCTTCTTTTATGATTCTTGGTTTTGAGGGTAAAAGTACGCTTTCAGACATAGTTTTTTAATTTAAAAAATAATAGCTTAATTAACAAAAAATAATTATAACACTATCTGGTATAAAACTCAAGCACTGACTTAACATTGAACAAAAGTTCTGTGGTAGCTACTTTTGGTTCGCCGTCGATCCGAGCTTGCTGTTTATCAAAGTCAAACTTAATCCACGCTGGGATTGGGGCCTTTTTAGCCTTTTCCCATGCTGATACGAATAGGGGTTTTGACTGACTTCCTGTTCTGATAGAGATTATATCTCCTAGACTTACCTGATATGAAGGGATGGTAACCTTCTTACCGTTAACTGTAATATGACCATGTGATACTGCCTGACGTGATGCTGCACGTGATGCTAACATTCCTAAGCGAAGTACTACGTTGTCTAGGCGCCCCTCTAACATTCTAACTAGAGCTAAAGATGTATCACCTTTTTCAGATAAAGCCTTCTTAACATAGTTAAAAAATTGCTTTTCACCAACTCCGTAAGAGAAACGAGCACGTTGCTTCTCTAGCATCTGCATAGCATATTCTGTACGTCCGCGACCACCTTGTGGTTTTGACTTAGAAGCTAAATGCGCTGTGTATTTAGGTGTTTGAGTTTTCTCAAATACTGGTATACCTAACTTTCTTGCTTTTTTGTATCTTGGGCCGATGATCATAATAAAATATTTAAATATTAAACTCTTCTTGGTTTAGGTGGTTTAGGACCGTTAAAAGGTACTGGTGTCATATCCTTAATAGCGGATATGTTTATACTTTTAGAAATAAAACCGCGGATCGCAGACTCACGTCCGGACCCGACACCTTTAACTACTACTGCGATTTCTTTGATTCCAATTAGGGATGCTTTAAGTGCTAGAGTTTCACCCACCTTTGCAGCTGCGAACGGAGTTCCCTTCTTTGCCCCCTTAAATCCTAGTGCGCCTGCCGATGACTGAGCTATAGCATTACCCTTAATGTCTGTTAATAGACATAATGTATTGTTATAAGTAGACTGAACATATAGGATACCACTATCCATTCTGCGCTTAGCCGAAGCCTGAGGAACTGCTTTTGCTGTTCCTTCTGCTTTATTTTCTGTTTTTGCTATTCTTACCTTTCCCATAATGTTATTAATTATTATTTATTTGATTATTTCTTCTCTTCCTTTCTTCTTCCGCTACCCATGGTCTTTCTCATATTTCCTCTAACTGTTCTGGAATTCGTCTTTGTTCTCTGACCTCTAGCTGGTAAACGTCTGGAATGTCTCATTCCTCTGTAACACTTAATGTCTTTAAGACGCTTAATATTAGAAGCAGTATCACGCTTCAAATCCCCTTCTATCTTAATAGGCTCAATAATCTTTCTGATGGCGTTTTCTTCCTCAACTGAAAGATCTTTTGACTTCTTACCGTACTCTACTCCAGCCTGAGTTAAAATATGCTGTGCTCTAGAACGACCTATACCATATAGAGTGGTTAGGGCTATTTCTATTCTCTTATTTTCTGGCAGTGTTATTCCAAGTATTCTCATTTCTTTATATAAAAATTAATATTATCCTTGACGCTGTTTATGGCGAGGATTTGATTTACAGATAACGTAAACGTAGCCCTTTCTGCGGACTGTAGAGCATTTTGCACACATTTTTTTAACTGACGAACGTACTTTCATTTTGATTAAAATTATTTCGTTATTTTTATTATAAACGACGACTTATACGAGCCCTTCCTCCATAAGGGTCAAGCTCTAACTCTACTTTATCACCGATAAGAACGCGAATGCGATTCATTCTCATTTTGCCAGCAAGATATGCAAGCACAATATCATCTCGGCCATCTAACTTTACTCGAAATAAAGTATTGGGTAAAGCTTCTTGGACGACACCATATACACTTAAATTTTTATCTGCTTTTGCCATTAATAAGACTGTTAGAGTATACTAGCAAAAGACCGCTGATACGTCAAGTTTTATTTGCTGTTAATAACCTCGATATCGATTCTCGATGGAGAATTTGGTAACTTTTTCGTCCAGAATATACCACTTATGATTTCTGTCTTAGAAATTTCAGGGAAATTTATTAGTATGGTGGAAATATCGGCTTTACTTTTACCCGCAAAAGAATTCTTTATTTTTTCCTGATCTAGTGAAGCCATTATCTTAAATTTACCCTTTAAAGTGAATATAATGTTTTTATCTGTTTGTAGCGATTTGGGGCTAGGACTATAGTTAAAAATCAATGTCTCTATATCCGAATAATTTAATTTAGACTTTTTTAAACTATCATCTGAGCCTTTTATAAGATATCTGGCGAGTACATCCTTCGAGAAGATTGGAATATTTGCAGTGCCTTGCTCTACCATTTCTACCTTTCTATCATCCACAGGTTTAAAGTTAACGGTTTCAAAAGTGTAAAGTAAACTGTTATCAAAGAATACGTAACCTTCAGGAATTTGTGCTTTCGCTAATTCTAATAATTTAGTTTTTAAATTATCGTCCATACTTAACTTTGCTTTCTTCTCAGCATCAGCTGTGGGACGTAATTCATTCTTACTTCCTCCACCTGTTACATCTGTTTTTAATTTAACAGTAAATGCATCGAACTTTGCTTTATTTGTAGCAAAGACTGGGAGTGTCATATTAGTGTTCGAATCAGTAAGTCTCATATTATATGAACTGCCTGATAATTCGGCTACGACTGTAGTACTAATAGAGCCTGGCTGTTTCTTACCAGATACTGTGACTGTTCCTGGTACGACAACGGTTTTTAGTAATTTGTAGATTTTTCCTGTGGAATTTTGCACTTTTGTGCCTGCTACTAAGGTTTGTTTGGCTGGACTATATGAATTAAAGATAGTTATTTGACCTTGAGCCTTCGTCTCTTTGCTCGTAATAATAGATGCGTCTAGAGTCGTAGTCGAGGCATCTTTAATAGTCATTATTTCAAAATTCAATATTCCCGGCTTAATATCTCTATATGCAGTAAGTTTAGAATCCACAACTACGTCTTTACTATTAGGAGTAATGATAATTGTCCCTCTTTGCAAAATCAGAGCTGAAGCAAATATTATCACTATTACAGATAGAATAATTAGAGACGTTATTAATAGACTCTTGAAACCAGCTTTTAGCTTGCGATGACGTTTATTTTTCTTTGGTTTTTCCTCGATTATAATTTTTTCATCTTTAATATTGTTAATCTTAGTTAAGAAAGAATTCTCCGTAACGAGTCTTTTCTTTTTAGGCTTCATATCGTAGAATATTTTTTCTTTCATTTTTTTCTAAATTAAATACTTCTTTTTACTTTATGAATTCCGAGTACACATAGAAGTAAAATATCATCTGTAACACCACTTGATTCATTTGATATATATTTTGATAAGTTCATATCTCCAATATTGAATATCTCTGTGGATTCCTCAGATATACCTAATGTCTTTATTACCTCCTTTCGAACTAAATTACCGAAAGCTTTTTCCATAGCCATATCGGCAGTAACACATATTTTCGATGGTATATTTGGCTGTATCGAAATATTCTCAATAGAAGATGATACCCCTGTCGACCATTCTCTATGTAAATTTTGAACATCTTCCGAAGAGCTGTCATTTATAGTGTTTACGAGTGCACCACTGGCGTACATAGATATTTCAGATGCGGCCAAATGATGACTTTTTTTGTTTTTTTCTGAAAATTTCCTAATAATAGTCCTTGTTCCTATAGGTATTACTG
>JAUSHF010000060.1 GCA_030648705.1 bacterium | reverse complement strand
TTTATCATATATCTGGCTTGAGTTTTGGGGGTACAGAAAAATTCCTACAAATAGTAGCAAAATTTTTAAACAAAGAGAAATATGAAGTATTTTTCATGTACTCCTCAAAAAAAAGAAATAATTCTACCAACGAGAACGATGGGAGGATAGAATATCTAAAAGAAAAGGGAGTAAATCTTATTGATTTCGAATTTGATTCTTTTGAAAAAAAATATCCCTATTATTTTAAAAATATGACTCCTAACATAACTGACGTCATAAATGATAATAATATAGATTTATTAGTTACTGCTACAGATGGACACACTGAATTCCCTATTAACATGATTAGAGATATACCTATAGTACTTATCAATATATTTGGCGCCCCTAATCTACAAAAAAATATCATAAAAAATGTTTGTATATCAAAAGAGGTCGCATCTAAAATCAGAGGAATAGTACCCCAAAAAAAGATAGGGGTTATTTATATCCCATCTGAAGAACCAGCTAAGGAAGCTCTGGAATTAGGTAAAAAATTGAGAAATGATTTTAATATTAAAGAAACAGACTTGGTTTTTGGAAGAATCGGAAGAGCTGATGATACAATCTTTGATCCAATAGGTATAAATGCTTTTAAACTAACAGTGATGAAATATCCTAATTCACACTATATAATAATGTCACCTCCACCTATTTTAGTAGAATTAGTGAATAAGGAGAGAATACATAATGTACATTTTCTACCACCAAGTTCAAGAGAACTAGATATTTGGACATTTCACAATGCGATTGATGTATTGGCACATTTTAGAAAAGATGGTGAATCTTGCGGACTTAATATAGCCGAATCGATGTTGTGTAGCAAGCCCATAATCAGCCATAAATCCATGATATGGAATGCACATTTAGAGTATTTAGCTAGTGATTTCAGTAGAATTGCTGATGTTGATAACATAGACCAATACGCAGGTTACATGGAAGAGATGCTAAATTTGAAAAAGTGCAGTAAACTAGAATTAATGGGAGCTAAAGCAAAAGATGTAGCTCAGGGGTTATTTCTAATTAACAATTCCATTCATAAATTTGAAAATATTATTGATTCTGCTTTTCTAAAATAAGATGCTTACCATACTTACAAAGCCCCCAGGATTCCACCCTTTCATAAAAGAATGGTTATATTATTATATTAAAAAATTCTCGAAGAGAAAAAGAGGGCCATCATCTGTCTTACAAAGTATAATTAGAGGTCTAGATGAACTAAATGAGCCATATGTACTAAATCCATTCTTCTCTTCACAAATTAATGACATGGTGCTGGTACCATCTGGAATAGAAACTCTAAAAAAAACACTCAAATTAAGATCCGAAGGAAAAATTAAAAGATTGATAGTCGGCCCAAATATCACAATAACCCCAATAGACGAAAATAGTCTCTTATTAAATCCAAATATAGATAAAATATTAGTTCCCTCCGAATGGGTAAAAAATTTCTTTTTATCATTCGATAAAAACTTGGAATCAAAAATAATTATTTGGCCAGCAGGCATAGATATAAAAGAAAAAGGAGTAGACGACTCAAAGAATCAATATTTAATATTTAAAAAGAATACCGATGAAAAATTGTTTGAAAATATATGTGAATATATGAGAAATAATTCCATACCATTTAAAGTATTAGAATATGGAAAATTCACCAAAAAAGAATACCTAGCTGAATTAAAGAAGAGTTTCGCAATGGTTTATCTTCAAGAAATAGAAAGTCAGGGCATAGCCTTATTAGAAGCATGGTCTATGAATGTGCCGACATTTGTATGGAATCCTGGAAGTTTCGTGTTTAAGAATTACAATAAAACAGTCACAGGAAATATAAATGCACCGTATGCAAATGAAAAGACGGGTGATAATTTTAAAGATATAGAAGAATTTAGAAGAAAATTATCTACTTTCATAAAAAACTTAAATTCTTACTCACCATACGAATATGCTAAAGAAAATTTCAGAGATAATATAACTACTGCAAATTTGTTAAAATTGCTAAATATATGAATCAGCAAAATATATCAGAGCTAAAATCAAAAATAGAACACAGGTATGATGTTTTCAAAATAGAAAACAATAGAATTAAGAGAATAATCAAAGATCCGATTAGGACATTATCTTATTATTCACTGATATCATTATCTTATTTATTCCCCTTTAAAATAAAGACAAAAACCCTTTGGGAGGATAGGATATCATATTACCTACCAGAGGGTGGAATGATTTACTATTACGGCTTCTACGAAGTGAATTTAATGAATTTCCTCATTAATTTTATTAAGCCAAATATGACTGTGGTAGATATCGGAGCAAATGTCGGTCTATATACTCTCCTATCAGCTTGGCTAGCCGGAGAAAAAGGGAAAATATTTGCATTCGAACCGACACCGAGAACTTTTGAGACATTAAATGAAAATTCTAAAATTTATTCAAATATAATTCCTATACAAAAAGCATTATTCGATAAAGAAACCGATATTACATTTTTCGATTATGGTCCTAGATATAGTTTCTTAAATACCATAAATAATAGAATTGCTGAGCATTTAAATTTTCTTAAAAAATACGCAAAGAAAATAGATTTGAAAACCGTAACATTTGATAATATAGCGAAAGAAAAACAAATAATAAACCCGGACTTTATTAAAATAGACGTAGAAGGCGCTGAATTCAGTGTATTAAAAGGCATGACTGAAACATTAACAAAGACCAGACCCTTCGTAACTATTGAGGTTGGAGGTGGAGAGGAATGGAGTGACAACAATAAAAATTCTATTAAATTCCTAGAGGATAATAATTACGAGGCTTATGAGATTAATCCTCTTGGTAAAATAAGTAAGCATACAGTTCAAGCATCATACACTTATGACAATCTCCTCTTTATACCTAAAGAAAAAATCGATCAAGTAAAAAGTTTAATGATTTAAAATGAAAAGTTTATTTAAAAAAATAGCAAAAAAAATTATAAACATAGTACAGTCGCCCTTTATCCTACCCGACTATCTAAAATACTATTCAAAAGATAAAAATCACAGATTTAAAAAATCCATCTTTGATTTTTATCCTCAGATCAAAGACAAAACCGTAGATACAGGTTTCGATAGACATTATGTATATCACACCGCTTGGGCAGCACGAATATTAGCAGAAACAAAACCTCTGAAGCACATAGACATATCTTCAAGTCTCTATTTTGGAGCTATTAGTTCTGCTTTCGTGCCAGTAGAATTCTACGACTATAGACCCGCTGATTTAAAGTTAAGTAATTTCGAAAGCAAGAAGGGTGATTTGAACCATTTGCCTTTTGCTGATAATTATGTTAATTCCCTATCCTGTATGCATACAATAGAACATATTGGATTAGGTAGATATGGTGATACTATAGACCCTGATGGTGATATAAAGGCTATAAATGAATTAAAAAGAGTGTTAGCAAAAGATGGTAACCTTATATTCGTAACACCAGTAGGCTCGCCTAATATAGAATTTAACGCACACAGAATATATTCTTATGAGCAAATAATCTCACTATTTGAAGGTCTCGAGCTTAAAGAATTTAGCTTAATTCCAGAGAAATCAGAGAATGGCGGATTAATTAGAAATGCGAATCCTGATTTAGTAAAAAAAGAAAAGTACGCATGTGGATGTTTCCTTTTCACTAAGAAATAATATGATAATAATTAAATTACAAGGCGGTCTCGGCAATCAAATATTCCAATACGCCTTTGGTCGTGCCTTAGAAGAAAAAAGTAGGCTGGAAATTAAATTTGATAAAAATTATTATTACAATGACAGATCTCCAAAGGATACCGTCAGACCATATCATCTAGATAAATTTAATACAAAAATATCTTTTGCAAATAACGAAGAGATTTTTACACTTAATCCCCCATTAAAAAAATTCTATATTCGTGTAAGAGAAGCTATTCTAAACAATTTTTCAAAAAATAATCCCTATCATTATAGTGATGCAGAATTAAATCCTAAAGACAATTCTTATTTATTCGGACATTGGCAAAATGGAAAATATTTTAAGAATATAGATAATTCTTTAAGAAATGAACTGACCCTTAAAAATCCCCTGTCTTCAGAATCACAAATAATATTAGACAAAATAAATTCAAGTTCTAATTCCGTATCTATACATATTAGAAGAACAGATTACATTAGTAAAAGCTATAATTTTAATTTCTTTGGTATCTGTGATTTAAATTATTATAAAAAAGCCATCGAACTTATAAAAGAAAAAAATCCAAATCCAAGTTTTTACATATTCTCTGATGATATAAACTGGGTAAAGGAAAATCTTAATTTCATAGAAAATCCAATTTTCGTTTCTAGAAAAGAAATTCCTGACTATGAAGAACTTATAATTATGAGTAAATGTAATCATAATATAATAGCCAATTCTTCTTTTAGCTGGTGGGCTGCATGGCTTAATCCTAATAGAGAAAAGGTTATTATTGCACCGAAAAAGTGGCTTTCAAATACTAAAATCAATACTTCTGATATAATACCTAGTACTTGGATTAAGATCTAGAGAGTTTAGTTAAAGTAAAAAGTTTGATTATATTAAATTTATAAAAATGGAAAATGTATTTTCACCTATTCCTAAAGTAAGCGTAATTATTCCAGCGTATAATCGTGCCAAATACATAAGTAAGGCCATTGAAAGTGTACTAAATCAATCTTTTAAAGACTTTGAAATAATTCTCATAGATGATGGGTCAAAAGATGAAACGGCTGAGATTGCATACAAATATATTAATGATCCTAGATTAAAAATAACCCTAAATGATAAAAATAGAGGAATATCATACAGCAGAAACAGAGGCTTATCACTTTCTAAAGGAGAATATATAGCAATGCTTGATAGTGATGACGTTTGGATAGATAGTGATAAATTAGCTAAACAAGTAAAATTCTTATCCGAAAATGAAAACCATGCTCTCGTAGGAACACAGGTCACTCTCATAGATGATAATGGTAAATTTATTAAAAATTTAGAGCTGTATAGCACCTCTGATGAATCAATACGTGAGAATATGCTGTTACGTAACCAATTCGCTCAGTCGAGTATCCTAATTCGCAAAAGAGCCGTGCTAGAATCTGGAAATTATGATGAAAATTTAAGAGTTTGGGAAGACTATGATCTCTGGCTTAAAATAGGTTCAAAAGAAAATTCTAGAGCAAATAGAAAATGGCAATTTGCGAACTTACCCGATTTTTCATTAGGATATAGAGTACACGAAGGGTCTATTTCTAATCAAAAGAAAACTGAAAATAATAAATTATTATTAAAAATAATTAGAAAATATAAAGATAATTATCCTAATTTTAAAAAAGCTGTATTGAAAGCCTATTTGAGAATAATCTTAAAGTAAGATTATTCTTCGTCCACCTTTAGCATATTCCTGAGAACTTCTTCGGGTATTTCTTTTGAGTTTGTACTTTCGGTTTTCATCTTCGGAACAGGCTCCTTTTTTATACATCCATCTATTTCGTCTTTATTTGCAATATTCGTCGCCCCATCTTTCTCTAAAGAATTAATTTTATCAAGTGCTTTTTTCAAATCACTAATATTTTCTTTTGTTGGAATTTTTTGACCTAAGATTACCCTATCCTTATCTGCTATTTTCTTAACTTCTGGAGGTAAATGAGCTGTTCCATGGATGGCATGACCTTTAGGAGCTAAGGCGCTCAAAGAAATAGGAGTGGGCTTCTCTGAACCGCTTTCTGAAATATTTTCCGCATGCTCTTCAGGCTTTTTATTATCATTTATCATTATACCTGCCAAGACTTCTCTAAAAGGTTGTTTAACCTCCTCTACTGGAATCTTTGGTTTGATGCTGGTTGTATTATTAACAGCGCTATTATTTGCAGAATTTCTATCCGCAGGTTTATTAGCGAATCTTTGACCTCCACCATTTTGATCCTTAAATCCACCGTTTCCACCACTTGCCCCGCCCCCTTTAGAACCTGATGAGATAGGTTCATGCCATTTATTTATTTCATCTTCTACTTCTTTACGAGTAAGTGAAAACTGTTTTCGTGAGGCTTCTATCACCTCTTCTCGATATGATTTAGCTGCTGGAGCTATCGGTGGCAAAGTCGTAGCAGAGAAAGGCTGAGAGCTAATACCATCTATCATTAGCTTTAAATAAATTTGAGCAAATCCTAAATTTACAATATCTTCAGCGGTGAAAACTGGAGCGTATTCTTTCTCGAAAATTTCGGCGTCGAAAGCTCCTACGCGAAATATTGTCATTGTTCCCACGTTACCGAATACCGCAGCACGAACTTCCTCTTCCATTTGCTCTATATACTGATGGGCTATAGTCAAATTTAATTTATATTTTCTAGCCTCTGATAGAATGTCCGCGAAAGATTTATTTGCAAAAGACTGGAACTCATCCACAAAGAGATAGAAGTTCGGAAGTGTTTTTAAAATTCTATCTGGAACATCCGCACGAGACATTGCAGCGAGATAAATCTTTGTAATAAGCATACCTCCGAGAAGATTCGCATTTTGCTCTCCCACTCTTCCTTTAGAAAGGTTCACGATTATAATCTTCCTCTCGTCCATCATTTCACGAATATTAAATGATGACTTAGGCTGGCCTATCATATTTCTAATCAAAGCATTCGATGTAAACTGACCGATCTTGTTCTGAATAGCGGGAGTAGCTTCCGCTGCGAATCTATCTGTATATTTTGCAAATTCATCTACCCAGAAAGCTTTGACGGAAGGATCGGTAACATTATCTACCACCTTTTGTCTATATGCCTTATCAGCAAGCATTCTATTTACACCTAGAAGTGTAGCGTCTGGATATTCTAGAAGCGCGAGAAGAGTATTACTGAGAATGTATTCCATTCGAGCAGACCATGCATCCTCCCAGATTTTCTTAAAAGTACTCATGAGACCAGACACCACAAGGTGACGCTTATCCGCATCTACTTTTTCTAATACATTAAATGACACTGGATGATCTAAATCGAAAGGGGCAAAATAAAGGACGTCGTTCTTACGATGTTCGGGTATATATTCGAGAAGGAGTTCGGCAGTCTTACCGTGTGGGTCAATAAAACACATTCCATGACCATCTAATATGTCTTGTACTGCCATATTTTCAAGCATTGTAGACTTTCCCATACCAGTCTTACCAATCACGTACACATGGCGAGTACGATCCTTTTGTTTAATACCAAATTTTGTCTTTTTGCCTCTCGAATCTGTCTCGGCAAAATATGTCACTTTATTTTCATCCATACTGGGATTATTATAACATAAAAAAAGAAATTCAAAGGGCGGGTCGCGAAGCGACCCGCCCTATCCCAACTTCTCTCTTGCGAGGAAAACAAATCTTAAACTGCCAACTGCATCCTCGGCCGACCATCCTTCACTTCTACGGCGAATGCCCCAAAATAATTCGCAATGTCGGAACGCGTCAGAAAAGGTCTCTTGATTGCTTGTGCTGTGGCAATCTTCTGACCCAAAATACCTGTGTCGTGTTTGCTCGCTGCAAGCCTGAAACGAGATCCGTCCTTCGCTGTGATGCTGAGTGTGCTTTTTACCATAACCGTATTTGTTTTGTGGGTTTAAACCGTTGTGGTGTTCTTAGAGATAACTCATCCGAGCCATCCCTATCCGGATATAAATACTACTACTAAAAATAGTTTTGTCTAGCCCCCGACCTATTCCGTACTGTGGATAAGCGCTGATGGACTATATTTATTTCCAGCGTCCCAAAGCATCCAGCTACTTAGACCTACATCATATGTTGCTTGAATTTGAGCACGTACCATCTCTGGAGTATAGTCAGTTTTACCTATTGAGAAGTCTTGAAGCCACGGGCGAAGTTTATTTGGTGAAGTACTAGCCATCTCTGCTCTTTCCACTGCTCTCTTCATAGAAATTTGAACAACTCTGTAAGGTTCAGCTGAGGGATTTTTCATACCATAGAAACCAGTGGGAAAATGTGATGGATAAACCATAGGAGCCACATAATCCATATACACGAGAGCATTCTCTAATATTTGTCCGATACCTAAATCATCTTTATTCGTAGTAGTCATACCGAATAAATCAGCAGATAATATGGCGCCAGTGTCACCGAGATTCTCTCTTAGATATGCGAAGAATTTTTTTATAATCTCCGCTTTATCATTGTGCATACTAAATGGATATGCAATATCCAGCATATTTCCGTCAGATGGAAAGCGAATGTAATCAAAATTCAATTCATCGAAACCGACATTGTATGAATCATTACCTATTTCTATTAAATATTTCCAGACTTCTTCTGAACCAGGATCGAGCCAGCTAATTCCCTTTCTATCTTTCCAAATTTTTCCATCAGTTCTCTTCTTAACAGCTAATTCGGGTCTAGCATTTACGAGGTATGCATCTTGGAAAGAAGAAATTCTTCCTATTACATAAATATTTCGTTCATGAAGATTTTTAATTAAAGCTTTAATATCTCTGATTCTAGATTGAGGAGATCCGAAACTTTCTAATTTCTTATTATCAGTTAAAAAGCTAATTCTACCAGTATAGTCTTTGATATCGATCACCACTGCATTTAATTCAGTATCATCAATCATTTTATAAAGCCTTTCGCTAATAGATGGTGTACCAGCCACCCAGCTAGATATATAAATAGCCTTAACCGCCGAGGGTGTGGCAATATGTGTTATTACATCTTTAACTTCTATAGTAGATGAGCTGACGGCTTGTTCTGCAGACACATAAACAGTTTTAGATAAAAATTTTGGCGCTATCCAAACTAATAAATATACAGAAATTAAAATTATTATTAAACAAGTAATAAAAATATTAATTCCTTTCTTCATATCTTAAAAATTTTTAATTATTATCTTTATTAAGATTATTCTCTACAAAAAAAGGAGTGGGTGCTGGAGATGAAACAGAAGATGATGAGGAAGATGGGCCTGAATTTTTTGTTTCCCCATTATTACGTATTTCGGTCTTCATTTCTTTCTTCAATGTTAATGCTATCCCTGCCACCACTAAACCAGAAACTATAATAATAATTTCTATAATATAAGATCTGAATCCAGCGAACGGCGCAAAAGCTATAAGTATACCCAACATTAAAAGTATTTGTCTTTTTGACATATTTATAAATTAAATTTATTTATACAGATTATATCAGATTGATCAGAAAAAGTCGCATTGTCCTTTTAGCTAAAAAATAACTCCAATAAATTACCGAAGTTATATTTTCGATTAACGAAAAAGAGGTTTTTCACCTGTATCTGTTAAGACAACCTCGTTGTCTGTAATAGACTGCTTTGAGAAGCGATAAACTGTCGTAGGAAAGATGCTTTGATAATTATCCTGAATACTCCTGAATCGCTTGACTATTTGACCAGCGACGTCCGAAAAAGAATACCTAGGATAAAACTCAACAAAAACTCGTACAATTCTCTCGAATAGATACCTTGAAATTATATGATCGAACACCAGACTGTATTGTTGTTGTCTACTTATACTTTGTTCCATACCGATTACATGTTTTTC
>JAUSHF010000059.1 GCA_030648705.1 bacterium | reverse complement strand
TCGTAGATGCTGAAAGAGGAATAATGTATCCAGAAGTTAGAGATAAGGCTAGAGTACCTGCACCTGTAATGGGGTTACCAGATATAGAGAGACCTGTGGGGACGGACATATCTACACTGGTGACAGTGCCTGAGCCACCAGTGATTCCGAGACTGGATGTAGCAACCCACTGCACTCCTGTACCTGTGGTTTGGAGGACCATACCGTTTGATCCTACTGATGTTAGTGAGTCATAGAATGCTCCATTAAGAGACATACTCCCTGTGACTCCAAGTGTTGCGAATGGAGAAGATGTTCCGATGCCAACGCTTCCACCTGCTGTTACAGTAAATAATCTACTATTAGTTGAAGAAGATATCGCAAATATATCTGTTGAACCAGCATTTCCATAAATATCCAACTTTGCCAAAGGTGAAGTGGTGCCGATGCCGACGTTGCCGCTGTTGAAAAATGAGGTACCATTAGAGTGCAAAAAAATACCACTAGAACCACTAGAATTATACATATTGAAAGTGCTACTAACTCCACTTCTTTGTATGTTTAATGCACCACTTGCAGGAGCAAGATTAAGATTGGCAGATATAGCGGTTCCACTAAGTTCAGTCCCAATTGAAAATCTATACTGGTCTGTACCTGTTCCGCCGAATGTCATAACAGGTTGGTTAGATGCCCCAGCAATTACCAACTTTGATGTCGGACTCGTCGTCCCGATGCCGACGTTGCCGTTATCTAAAATAGTTACCTTTTCCACGTCATTCGAGTCAGTAATTTGTAGTAAACGCCCAGTTGTCGCGCCCGTGCCTTTAATACTTAATTTCGCTAGGGGGCTGGTCGTGCCCATGCCGACGTTGACTGCGTTTGCTCCAGTGCCACCTAAAACCATAGAATTGGAAGCTCCGACTTTGGCTGCATATCCTATAGCGATTGCGTTAGAAAGATTATTCGAAAGAGCATCCGCGGATTCTCCGATAAAAACATTTTTTTCACCTGTCGTTATTGTTGTTCCGGCAATACTACCTAACGCTGTATTATATCCGCCTGTCGTAACATTTGACATCACTCCTTGTCCAATAGCTGTATTTTCCGTGCCGCTCGTATTAGCATAGAGAGCATCATTTCCAATTCCAGTATTAAAATTTGCAGAATTATTTCTAAGCGCATTCGTTCCTATAGCTATCGTATAGCCAGGATTATTATATTGATTAGCTCCATATCCAATAAGAGTATTTTTTGTTCCTGAAGTAATACCACTGCCAGCTGAATAACCAAAAGCCGAATTTTCTACACCACTTACGTTACTAACTAAAGAAGATTGACCTATAGCAACTTGATTTGAGCCTGTATAAGCTGTTCCAGCGCTTGTTCCGATACTGATATTAGAGTCTCCGCTAACATTACTGTCCCCAGCGCTTGTTCCGATACTGATATTAGAGTCTCCATCGCTAATTAAACCTCCGGCATTATGTCCAACTCCTATATTGTCGCCACCACTCAACAAGGATACTAAAGCATCTGTTCCCAATCCAACATTTCCTTGACCAGTGCTTACGGTCTGTCCTGCATACAAACCAAGAAACGTGTTATATGTGCCAGAGGTTAAGTTTGCTAACGACCTTCTTCCAATGCCTATATTTCCAAGAGCGGTGGTTATTATGGAAGGACCAGTATCGCTATCGCCAAACCTAAAATTCTCTTGTTGACTTGCGCCATTATATGCAGGAAATATCTCAATTCTTGACCAAGAATTACCATCGGTGCCTCTAAAAATTACAGGGGTGCTTCCAGTCATCGTTGTCGTGCCAACTATAGATAATTTTGTATCTGGCGTTGTCGTCCCGATGCCGACGTTGCCGGTATTTAATATCTTAAATGTACTCGATCCATTAGACTGAACATCAAACAAACTACCGCTTCCCTGCTGATTTATGGTCAAAACAGACAAAGAGGAGCTGGCAGTTAATGTCCCAGCCACGTCAGATCGTAGAAAAGATGTAGTAGCTAATCCACCGAATTTATTAGAAGTACTAGCAATATCTGCATAAAATGCTACAGGTACAGCGCCAACTGATTTCCTAGGCAACATTTCTGTATCAGTAGCTACTGCTACCCCGAGATATAAATTCTGATTGAAATCTATAGAGTCTAGAGAAGTGTTTAATCCTAGCATTACACTAAATAATCCTGATGTAGTGGTCGCGACCTGAGTTTCTGTCCACACAGGACTTCCTCCAGATGACACAGTATAGAGTTTAAAAACAATTGTTGTGGTCCCGTTCGAAACAGCAGAACCACCAGCGTATTTTAGTTTACCCTGATAATTTATTTGATGATTATAGTCAGCAAAAATATTTGATACGAAAAATAATTGGATTACAAAAAGTATTCCTGCAATGAATGCAATTTTCAGAAAATTAATTTTGTATTTAATAATCCAATTCATTACTATTTTAATTCTTTAACTGAAATATTTAACCCCCCACTTTCGTCTGAGAAACTCGTAACTGAATATGGTAAATTCTCACCGACCTTTGTGTCTAACTTTTTTAAATTAAAATCGCCCTCCACAACTTCTGTACTTTTTGGCTCACTGGAAACGAAGACAAAGTAGGTAATAGTGACAACAATTAAAAAAATAAAAGTATAGAAAAACTTTATACTTTTCTTATAGGCTACTAAATAGAAACTACTCCTCTTTTTAACGGAATTCTTTTTCCCTGAATTTTTAATATACAAAAGTAAAGATACCTGATCGACTCTCCACTCCCCATCTATTTTCTTTCCTTCGACTTTTCCGAGGCGTAGAAGCTGACCGATATAATCATGGCTAAGTCCAAACATTTTTGCTGCTTCTTTATTTTTTATAAAAATTGCCATTTTTTAATTAAAACTATTTAGAAAAATACTCTAGAAAACATTGTTTTTGGATTAATAATAAACTGATTGAAAAACCTTATGATGTAACATATCTCGTCTATCCGAGATACACCTAACATCAAAAAAATTATAGCATTTTACATGCTTTTTTTCGTCATAGCAAATAAGCATAATGGGGATATCTTTATCCGCAAAAAAGCTATTAAAATCAATATATATTTAGTCTTTTAAGAATTTTTAAGAGAATTACCAAAATTATAGATAATATTAAGGAAATAAGCCATAAATTAGGATTGAAAAATGAAAAACTATACAAACTACCATCTTCGATGTCAATGTTTTGAACGTTTATAGTCTCTATTGCCCTGTAATAAACTTTGTGTTCTAAACCTAAAAACACTCTTATTTCTGCCTTATACTCCCCTTCTTCAAGTGGTGGTATGGATGCGATATTTATACTTTTACTCTTATCAAAAGCCAAAAAGAATGTTCCGATTTGAGAAAATCTATTTTTTTGTTCATTTTCTGAAAAAATATTTAACTGAATTTCTGATGAATTAGGAATATTTTCATCTCTAAAATTTAATGATATTGGTAATTTTGTACTTGCTAATATTTTACCATTATCTCTATTTAGAATAATTTCATTTTGAGAGAACCAGTACTCTTCGCTAGACAATTCTCTAAAACCTTTTTCTTTATCAAAATCTATTTCTGGAATATTTTCACCAATCGAAATAGATACTATGGATCCCGAGGAATAAAATCCTCTAGAATTTTTTGTAAAAACTGTATAAAAATATTTTTTATTATATTCAACTTTAAAATCTTTCACCGTCTCTGTAAGTGTCACGGAAATTAATTCCCCTTCATAAACACCTCTCGGAAAATAGTGGTCAGACTTTACTACTCTAACTTCAGTAATGTCATTATTTAGTGGTAACTGCCAATCTAAAACTACTACATTATTTAGTAACACTGCGCGTAAATATAAAACATTTTGAGGAGCTGTATTTAAATCTACTATTAATACAGGTGTGGTGCTTGAAATATTTTTGTTTAGTGGTTTTCCACTACGTGTCTGTGGCTGTATGACGGGTATAGTGGTCGTAGATGTAGTAGAAGGAGTGGATGTGGTCTCCCCTCCTACTAATGCTTTAATCTCAAAAGTATTATCTATTGCAAAAACTATATTTATATTTATTAATACAAGTAGAATGATAGAAAAGATTTTGTATATTTTACAATTCATAATTAATTTGGAAGAATGGTTATGGTGGTGGTAGCAGTATATTCTCCTGACTTCTGTACACTACCACTACCTATTTTTACTCTAAACTTAAGAGTGGTATCTGTACTTAAAGGATAATTAGGACTTGAACTCATCGACACTGACTGTAGTGTAGTAGACAGTCCCGTCCAGCAAGCATCTGTATTATCGGAACTACCTGTATTACAAATAGACCCGTTGTCCTTAAACTTCTGTACTATATCTACCCCCTCCGAAGTAAAGCCTAATGCCGAGTTACCCGAAGGAACATCCATATCAAAGTCAGCAGAACCACTAGATGGTACATAGTCAGCTATAGAGGCTCCTGTGGTCGTCATAGAAGGATTTGAACTGGAATTTATGGTAATACTGTAGCCTGCAAAATTATCAGTACTAACGCTAACCACACCAGAACCGTCAGAAGTTCCACCGGTCATACCTGGCAATGACGGAGATAGTACAATATCACTAGGTGGAACGACGGCTAATGAAGAACTATCATCCTGTAGAAAGCCTGCATTTAATTCGTAATTTGTACTTGAACTCAAACCACTACTAACCTGTCCGAAAGTATCCACCAGACTATAATTAGTACTAGTAGAATATACTCCCCCAATATTTATACTATCACTTTCGATTTCATATTGAGAACCTTGCATAACTTGTGCAAAGAGGTACTCCTTATCTAGAAATAAAGAGAATTGCAAAAAAAATACCAGTGCGAGAATATAAACTATAAATTTATGTTTATTGTGTAAATTCTTCATAGGAGAATTGCTTCAAGTGGATTATTTTCTCTTAATTTCAAACTTACTTAATACAAATTTTAGAGACATCAATAGAACCATAATGACTAACACTAAACCAATCATATGCTTCCATGGGATTACCCAGAATGTAATATCCCTCTGATCAACTATATCTACACTATCGTAACCCCTATTAATGCTTGCTGTGACTTTATAAGGCCCTAGCATGAAACCTGATTTCTTCTCAAAAGTAATATCTCTTAATCGAATAGAATCTGGGAGAACAAACCATGGCTCTACTTTAATATTTCCTACTTCTTGTCCTAAAATATTAGTTATGATTATCTCTCCAAAAGGATTTAAGTGGATTGAACCGGTGTTTTCGAATAATAATCCCAGCTTTATAGGGCCACCAGCAAAAAACTTTCTATTATCAGCAATAGTTAAATCTTTAAACAATCCTTCCTCTTTAACATTTCCTGGTATTCTTATAAAAAGTAAACTACCTACTCTAGTTTCAACTACTGCACCCCCTACTGCTGTACCTGAAGCCAGATTCCTCTTCACATCATCACTAGTCATAGACACTAGTACACTTCCGTATAGACCACCGGGTTCTGCATCGGCAGGTATACTAATGGTAACGGGAACACGAGCTCGTTCATCATCATGTAAAGTAAATGTTTTATCCTTTATACTTACATAATCTTTTAATGAATACGGACCTCTTTCTTTACCTAAGAGTATTATGGGTAAATCTGAAATGTTCTTTGTACCTGAAAAATCTTCAGTACTTAAATTAAAAACCTTATCTACTCCCATTCTATTCGTAACTATTATCTCCGCAGTTACAGATTCGCCTGGTTTAATGATAAATTCACTTTTTCCTGGCCCTACCACGAAATCACTTTCTACTTTAGAACTGACTATTTTCTCCACTGAGAAGGCGGATGCGTAGAAAGGATAAATTAATAATAAAAAAAATAAAGCTGTACTAAAAACTATTTTAATATCAAATTTTGTAATATTTACTTTATTAATAAACATAAAAATCTCTATGGATTTGTAACTGCCGTAATAGTAGTCGTAGCCGTATAGGTATCAGTAGGAATTATAGGAGAAGGGTTTGATGTGATTTGCACTTTAAAGTTAAGGGTTGTTAACTCACCAGCTATAGCTGTTTCTGATGATCTATTCACTATGGTGACAGCAGATGACGTAGCGTTTAACCAGCAATGCGTACCATCATTAGTACTTCCTGTATTACAAGCACTTGCTCCATCACTCTTAAATAAAGGGCCTGCATCCGCTTCTGTAGCTTGAAGTACGGTGTAACCAAACTCTCCTGTGTTTGCTCCGACAGAGAAAGTGTAATCTGGAACACCAACAGAAGAAGGTGTGTATGCATTTATTTTTCCTCCTTGTGTCTCACCCATCATTGCTCCGTCTGTAGAGCTCGAGACTAGGGTAACATTATACCCAGTAGCATTGTTTGTTATCACGGAAAAAGTAGCCTGACCTGTAGCAGTACCTCCAGTCAAACCTGGAATACTTGGGGACATTGTAACGTTTGAAGGTGATGTGGCGAAAGCTATCTCTGAAGTAACTGTTTGTTTAACAGTAAACTGACTATCGATAGCATTAGCTGTAATAGGCTCTAATACCGGGTACAAAAACACAAAAAGTAAAGATATAATAAGTGATAGACCTATTATCCCTTTCAAATTAATTTCCTTTATTGTAGTCATAAAAAATGATTAGTAAAAATGATGAAACTTATTACTATATATTATACAGTAAGTGCAAAATATTTTCTGGGAAATGCGAATAAAAAGTGGATAAATTATAGAGAAAATAGTTTTTCAGCATTTTTAAAATCATCTGTCAAGGGTGCTTCGATTTTTATTTTCTTCCCATCGAGATTTTCGAATTCTATACTGTAGGAATGTAGTGCCAAGCGTGTAAATCCGAGTGACTCTGGATGATTAGGAGCGTAAAGTTTATCACCAACTAAAGGATAGTTTATCGCTTTAAAATGAACTCTGATCTGATGAGTTCTTCCTGTTCTCGGCATTGCTTCTACATATGAGAATCTCTCCCCCATTTTTATTCCATCCACCTTTCTAGCAAGTACTGTAAAGTCGGTAACTGCTTCTCTCTTATTAACATCATCTTTAATTCCTCTTTGCGCTGACCATCTTCGGAAATCATTTTTACTTCTTCCAATAGGACGATCTATCAGTCCATCATTTTCTGATATAGATCCGTGTACAAAAAGTCGATACACTTTTCTGATGGTATGATTCTGGAATTGTTTTTTTAAAAATTTATGCGCTTTAGGATTTTTTGCAATCAAAAGTACTCCGGAAGTTTCTTTGTCTAATCTATGAACTATACCGGGGCGATCGATAGGTTTACCATCCTGAGCATAAGATGTCTCTCCTACTCCCTTAATCAGAGGGTAATTCTTTGCAATCCAATCAGTCAAAAAAGGCCCCTCTGATCTTCCGTCAGCATGTACCATTAGGCCTGTAGGCTTATATATAGCCAATATATTCTTATCTTCATAGAGAATCTTTATATCCATTACTCCATTCTACATATTTTACAGAAAGGAGCAAATTTTCTGGCGTCTTTTGGCATTTTCTAAAATTTTTTAAATTTTCCTTGAAAAAAAGATATTTTGTGATAGAGTATCTTAGTATTTAAAAATTATAAAAATGCGCGCTTAGCTCAGTTGGTAGAGCAACCCGTTTACACCGGGAAGGTCGGAGGTTCG
>JAUSHF010000056.1 GCA_030648705.1 bacterium | reverse complement strand
GCCACACTCTCTATGTGATTGTCTTCCATATCTATTGTCATATATCGATATGATACACATTCACCGCTGGGGAGCCATTTCAGGCTCCTTTTGCGTTGGAATGGACTTTCATTTGGGTGTAATTATGAATTGGAGAAGACTTTAACTATACAAAATAGAGAGATATGGTACTGTTTAGGTGATAAAACATGAATATCTTAGATATAGAAAAATTAGAAATACCTTCAGATTCAGGGGTTTATTTTTTCAAAAATAAGTCTGAAATTTTGTATATAGGCCGCGCTACTAATCTTCGCGACCGTGTGAAAAGCTATTTTAAAGATGATCTAATAGCGACGCGCGGCCCGCTCTTAGTAGACATGATCTCTAAATCAAATTATTTAGAATGGGAGGTCGCTGATTCTGTATTAGAGGCTATCATCTTAGAAAACAAATTAATCAAAGAGCTCCAGCCTAGATTTAATACTAAAGAAAAAGATGATAAAAGCTATAACTATATAGTAATAACGAAAGAAGAATGGCCGAAAGTGATGGTGGTACGAGGTCGTGAACTAGAAAAAGATTCTAAATACAGAAAGACATTTGGTCCATACATTAATTCTGGCCTTTTGCGTGAAGCTTTAAAAATAATTCGCAAGATTTTTCCATTTATAGACGATAAATCTTCTAAAAAATACAGCGAGCTTTTCTATAGGAATTTAGGTTTATCTCCAAGTGTAGATGGAGTGAATAGTCATGAAGAATATTTAAAAAATATTAAATATATCAGTGATTTTCTCGATGGAAAGAAGAAACAGATACTTTTATCTTTAGAGAAAGATATGAATATTTGCGCAAAGAATCAGGAATTTGAGAAAGCGGGACAGATTAGGAATAAAATAAAGGCCTTAAATCATATTCATGATATCGCTTTGATTAAAAAAGAACACGAAGAGGAGAGAAAAAGTAATGAGGAAAGAAAAAATAATGAATTATCTAAAGAGGGTGCAAATAAAGAAATTTTTCGAATAGAGGCGTATGATATTTCGCATTTATCCGGGTTTGACGCTGTGGGGTCTATGGTCGTGATGGAAAACGGCGAATTAAATAAGGCGGAATACCGAAAATTTAAAATAAAAAGCGGTGAAGGAAATAACGATTCATTAAATACAGAAGAAATAATCAGAAGAAGGATTGCACACAACGAATGGAGAATACCAGACTTAATAGTACTAGATGGTAGTAATATTGAGATTAATTCCGCCAAAAGGGCAATAGAAAAGGCTGTAGGAAATAGTGTAATTTGGAGAAAAATCCCTATTGTCAGCGTACTTAAGGATAGTAGACATAAAGCAAAAGAAATAAGAGGGGAGGAAAAAGCCTTGAAAATAACCGAAAAAATGAAAGATGAAATTCTCCTTCTAAATTCAGAAGCACATCGCTTTGCTATTTTTTATCAAAAGAATATTCGTAAGAATAAATTTATTTATGAATAAAAATATTAAATATTTTGCTATAATTTTCTTTGTCGTCATCGTCATTATTTTTATATTTTCATTTACGAAAAAAGCGATGGGTCCAGAAATTCAGATTTTAAATAATAAAAGTGCCTCCGTGAATATTTCAAAAGATACTGCGAAAGAAAAAGAAAAAGAACCTATTAAATTAATTTTTGTCGGAGACATAATGCTTTCGAGATCTATTGGTAAATTAATGCTGGAAAATAACGATTGGAATTTCCCATTTTTAAAAATCGGAGATTTTCTTAAAAACGCTGATTTGACAATCGGGAATCTAGAAAGTCCGATATCAAATAATGGTATTAAAGTAGGTAGTATATACTCATTTAGAGCTGACCCGCGAGTGATAGAAGGTTTGAAAAATTCAGGTTTTGATATTTTATCTTTTGCAAATAATCACGTTTGGGATTACGGAAGCGAAGCATTCAGTGATACTTTAAATATTCTCAAACAAAATAGTTTGGACTCCGTAGGTGCTGGTTTTACATACGAAGAATCCCACAAACCTTTAATTAAAGAAATTCGTGGTGCGAGAATAGCTTTTCTCTCATACACGAATCTGCTTTCATCATCACTCGGATTAAAAGACGCTAAATATTCTGTAGCATTTCCGGATAGAGAACAAATTAAATTAGATATTGAAAAAGCGAAGTCACAAGCCGACATAGTAGTCGTTGCATTCCACTGGGGAGAGGAATATAAGACTTTTCATAATTTATCACAGGAAAGTTTAGCTCATTTCGTAATAGATTCTGGGGCAGATTTAGTGATAGGACACCATCCTCATGTAGCTCAAGATTTAGAAAAATACAAAGAAGGCTATATAGCATATAGTCTAGGAAATTTTGTATTTGACCAAAACTTTTCAGATGACACAAAATCAGGCCTTGTATTAACCGCTATTATTAAAGATAAAAAAATCTCAGAAATCATTACGAATAAAGTAAAATTCACCGAAAAATACCAACCATTTCTAGTAAATGACTAATATTTATCTACACGGATCTACTTCTTATTAAAAAGCGAGAGTTCATTCTGTTTACAAGCTCTTTTTTTGTTTTTTTAAGATTATTTATATTTAATATGGTAAAATACTATATGTAGAAAAAACACGCAGGATTTATTCCATTTTGCGTTTTAATAATTTAATAAAATGTCCCAATCACAATTTTTTAGCGATTCAATATTCTGGATAGAAGTAGAAAAAGTTAAGCCGAATCCCTTTCAGCCCCGTCATGAATTCGACGATGCTAAATTAAAAGATTTAGCTGAGTCTATACGTATGTATGGAATTCTTCAACCACTTGTCGTTACCCGTAAAGAATTCGCAAAGCCAGAAGGTGGAATGGGTGTAGAGTACGAACTCATATCAGGAGAGCGTAGACTTCGTGCTTCTAAGATTGCTGGACTTTCACAAGTGCCCGCGCTTATCCGAAGTGGACCAGAAGACGCTAGAATTAAGCTTGAGCTAGCCATCATAGAGAATCTTCAAAGAGAGGATTTAAATGCAGTAGACCGAGCTCGGTCTTTCGAACGCCTAGTTAAAGAATTTGGTCTTAAACATGTACAAATAGCAGAGAAAGTTGGAAAAAGTAGAGAATATGTTTCGAACACTCTGAGAATTCTAGCTTTACCAGAAGAAATGATAAATGCATTAAGTGAAGGAAAAATGACAGATGGTCATACTCGTCCTCTGCTAATGCTTACAGATAGACCAGAAGAACAGCTAACTCTTTTTAAAGAAATAGTTTTGAGAAAAATCA
>JAUSHF010000053.1 GCA_030648705.1 bacterium | reverse complement strand
TGGAATCCTTAATACAAAATATAAATAAGGTCGCAAATCCATATCTCAAAGCATTAATGGCTGTAATCGGAATTAGTTATATTCAGCCATTTGAAGATGGGAACAAACGCACATCTCGTCTAATAGCTAATGCTATACTTTTAGCTCATGGTCTAGCGCCACTATCGTACAGAAGTGTAGATGAAAATGTATATAGAGAAGCAGTACTGGTTTTCTATGAATTAAATTCTATTACAGATTTCAAAAAAATATTTATTGAACAATATGATTTCGCAGCTAGGAATTATTCTGTTAAATAAATAGGTATTTTTTAAAAGAATTACATCTTTTCCAGCACAGGAATTCCTAGTAGATTCAAACCATTTTTCATAACTATCGAGAATGCTTTTGTAATCGCTACTCTGTATGCAGAATTTTCATCATCTCTATTCACTATCTGCTCTTTTGCATAGAAAGAGTTAAAAGCACCAGCGATTTCTATAAGATAAGTAGCTATGTAGTGTGGTGAATATTCCTTACCCGCCCGTTCTACCACTTCAGGAAAATAGTAAATTATTTTTTCTAAATGACTGATTTCGTTTCCTTTTTCGTCACCTTCTTCGTTTTGCTCGGCGTCTTTTTTACCAATTTTGATTTCAGCTTTAATATTTTCGTTTTTCGCTTTTTCTAATACAGAATTTGCACGGGCATAATAATATTGCAAATATGGACCTGAATCACCTCTCAAATCTAGAATTCCTTTCCAGTCAAAATTTATATCCTGTTTACTTTCTCTCTTAAGATCATTGAATTTAATAGCACTGATAGCTACTTCTTCTGCCACATCAGAATTTATTTCTCTAGCTTTATTCACTGCTTCATCTATTATTTCTTCAAGCCAAATAACATTACCTTTTCGCGTGCTCATTTTACCTTCCTTAAAACGGTACATTCCATGGGAAATATGAACTCTCTGACCATCTTTGATCCAGCCTAACATTTTTTCTGTTTCGAAAAGCTGTTTAAAATGAAGTATTTGTTCAGTACCTGTTTCGTTAATTATTATCAAATCATCTCCATAAGTATTTAGTCTATATTTATCGGACGCTAAATCACTAGTAGCATAAAGTGTACTGCCGTTAGCTTTTCTAATTAAAAATGGTGGAAATTTTTCGTCGTTGAAAAAAACAGCTAGAGCACCTTCGCTTTCACGAGCCACACCTCTCTTCTCTAACTCATCTAATATACCCTTCATATACTCTCGATAAAAAGATTCACCAAGAGTAGTATCAAAAGGATTAACTTTCAGACGTTTATAAACAGAGTCAAAATATTCTAATGAATATTTGATGGTAGTGTCATACATTTCCCTTGCCTTTTTTTCCCCTCTTTCGAGATCCGCAAAACGATTTCGAGCTAAATCCTCTAATGAAATATCTTTTTCTGATTCCTCATGAAATTTAACATATAAATCTACTAAATATTTTACTTTATTCTCTGACTTTTCTAATGCTTCTAAACTTCCCCATTTTTCTATAGCCACCATTTGCTTCCCAAACTGTGTTCCCCAATCCCCTAAATGATTATCTCGAATAACTTTATATCCCAAAAAAACTAAAATATTAGCGAGGACATCTCCGATTATTGTAGAGCGCAGATGTCCGACGGTAAAAGGTTTAGCAATATTCGGCCCTGAATAATCTACTAATACTTTTTTATTTTTACCTAATTCACTAGATCCGAATTTCTCTCCATTCGTAATTATTTTTTTAATATTTTCTAGAAAAAAATCATTTTTAAAATAAAAATTTATAAAGCCGGGACCTGCAATGTTTACTTTTAATATATTTTCTGGAAGACTTTTATTTATTTCTAAAATTATTTTCTCTGCAACTTCTTTAGGACTTAAACCTAATTTTTTAGAAAGAATAAGTGAGACATTCGAAGAATAGTCCCCGTGAGACAAATCGGCTGGATGTTCTACTGTAAAATAAATCTCTTTATCCTGAATATCAGAATAAAGACTTCTGACCGACTTCTCTATTAAATTTTTTATTTGTTCTTTAATCACAATAAAATAATATCATTTTTTAGACTTTATGCCATTTTTGGCAAGTAAAAAGACCGAGGATTTCTTCGTGACGCTGTTGTTAGAGGCGTTTGGAAGTTCCGTACCGGTCTTGGGGTGTGCTTTTTAGTGCACAATGGCGTGAAGAGCCATTATTACAGGACGGACAGTGAAGTCCTCTGACTAGTCGCCGGCTTCAAATGAAGATGCCTGCGGGGTGATCATTCCTGATGTCCTTTTGTGGGACAAATAGAATACTACTCCCCCTTCAGAATTTTGTCAATACGTTCTGCGATTTTTACGAAATCTTTCTCTTTTTTGACGTGAGTGGTCTCGGCGGCGGTACCTAAGCGAATTCCTGATGGATCTACTGGCGGACGGGTGTCGAAAGGTATTGCATTCTTATTTACTATGATTCCAGCCTTCTCTAATTTATCACTCGCCGACTTTCCTGCTACGGCACCTGCACCTTTTTCATTCTTTTTTCCTTCCATCCAAGTATCTATCAAAATCAAATGTGAATCTGTACCACCAGAAATAATCCTCCAACCCCTCTTTGCTAATTCCTCTGCTAATACTTTCGCATTCTTTTTTACCTGCTTTGCATATTTTTTAAAGTCAGCAGATTTAGCTTCTTTAAGTGCTACAGCTACACCTGCTATCTGATTCATATGTGGACCCCCCTGCATTCCGGGAAATACTGCTTTGTCTACGAGAGATGAAATTTCTTTTTTTTCACCCTTCTCTCCACTCGCTATAGTCACACCTTTTTTAGTAAAAATTAAAGCGCTTCTAGGACCACGAAGAGTCTTATGTGTAGTCGTAGTTACAATATCAGCATATTCAAAAGGAGAAGGATATTCTTTACCGGCTACTAAACCTGCAAAGTGCGACATATCTACCATTAGCAAAGCACCAGAAGCATCGGCTATCTCTCTAAACTTTTTAAAATCCACAACTCTAGGATATGCAGTAAATCCTGCGACTATGACTCCGGGTTTTTCTGCTATAGCCTTTGCCATTAATTCTTCGTAATTTATCATCTCAGTATTCTTGTCCACCCCATACGGAACCTGCTTCCAAACTTTACCGGTTATGGATACTTTATGACCATGAGTAAGATGTCCACCATGGTCTAAAGACATTCCCATAATTTTTCCACCCTGAGGTAGTACTGCTAAATATACAGCTACATTTGCTGGAGAACCTGATAACGCCTGTACATTTACAGACCATTTTCCTGCCTGGCTTCTATCCTGACTTCCCTTTGATTTTTCTGCTAAATCGAAGAGTTCTAATGCTCGTGTCTGGCAAAGAATTTCTATCTCATCTATTATTTCATTACCGCCATAATATCTCTTTGCAGGATATCCTTCCGCATATTTATTTGTCAGTTCTGTACCGAGAGCTTCGAGCACATCCTTAGAAACATAATTTTCTGAAGCGATTAAGTTAATCACCTTTTTCTGTCTATTTTTCTCTGCTTCTATTAGTTTTTTTATTTGTATATCTTTCATAATACATATGTTATCACTTTGCAAAAGTAAGGCAAATAAAGACCTACAAATACGGTTTATTTATAAATATCTTTTCTGTGATTTATTGAAAAGAGATGGACGTTTAAATTTTTGACATCGTACCTTAATCTATAATTACCAATCCTTATTCTCCACTCACCTTGCCACATTTTAACTCCATTTAACTTTTTTATATCGTGTGCCTTACTTAAATTTAGAGGGTAAATAGAAAGAGTTGTAATAGCTTTTTCGTAGTACTTTAATATATCTTTATGAATTTTAATAGATTTCCGTAATTCTTTATCAAATACTTTGTCTACAAATATTTTATATGTCGGAATAGATATATGCATATTTTATCTATAATTTAACCACA
Source organism: bacterium (assembly GCA_030648705.1). Lineage (GTDB taxonomy): Bacteria > Patescibacteriota > Minisyncoccia > Phycocordibacterales > PALSA-1337 > JAPLZH01. Next base: position 4,967 of record JAUSHF010000053.1, on the reverse strand, counting down.
TGATATCAAATTAGATTTTCTTCAAATTTTCTAAAACCTTAAAGGCAGACAATGTCTTACCTTTCTTATGATTTTCTGCAGATTTTTTAATATTCTTCTGAATTTTAGAGTTGGATAATTCGATCATATCTTCAAAACTGTCTATATCAATGAGTACAGCGACAGGAAAGCCGTCCTTTTCTAAGATATAATTGTGATTTTCTAGTCTAACCTTTTTTACTAGGCTGCCAAGATTAATTCTTGCTTTTGTTATAGCTATTGATTTGATCATATTATGATTGATTAATTAATGTCAATTAACGTTAATCAAAGTATACTATAGATAAAATAATAATCAATTTATTTATTTACCAGTACTACCAAATCTCCCCTCCCCGCGTGAAGAAGAATTTAATTCGTCCACTTCTTTAAGTTCGGCTATGATAACCGGAAGAAAAACTATTTGTGCGATTTTATCGCCCTTCGATATTTTATATGTCTCTTGTCCAAGATTCATCATGTTCACATTATATTCCCCTCTATACCCAGCATCGAATACCCCACCCATAGTATGAAGTCCGAAATTCTTAGGTAAACCACTCTTATCTTTAACTATAGCCGCGTACCCTTCTGGAAATTCTAAAACAAAGCCTGTAAATAAGATTTTTCTCTCACCCGGCTTTAGTTCTGTATCCGCCATAGCATACATATCCATACCCACATCTCCCGGATGGCTGTAACTTGGTAATTTAGCGTCTTCATAAAGTTTTTTGATTTTGATTTGCATATTTAAAATTATACATTATAGTACGACTAGAACAATGAACCTCGAAATGTTAAAATTACAAGTATTATGAATACAAACTACAAACCCTATATCGAACGTACCCCGGATTATCAATATCACGATCTCCTAAAGCTTATCATGGAGAAGGGTCATGAGACAAAACCGATTCAAGGTGAAGCAGCAAAATCAATATTCGGACATCAAATGCGCTTCGATATGTCTAACGGTTTTCCTCTAATTACAGAGAGAAATGTTGGAAACAAAGCACCATATATCTCCAGTACAGGAGAACCGAGGATTGCTAATTTCTTAAACGGTGCTCTTGGTGAACACTTAGGTTTCCTTCACGGAGCCAGAACCCATGAAGATTTAAAAAAGTGGGGCTGTCCTTGGTGGAGTAAATGGGTTACTGCTGAAAAATGCGCGATATTCGATCTTCCTGCGGGAGATTTAGGTGATGGATCGTACGGAGCAGCCTGGACAAACTTCCCTACGAAGGAAGGTGCTCCATTTAATCAGATTGTAGAGGTGATGAGACAGATCAAGGAAAGACCATACCTTCGTACACATATCATTACCCCTTGGATTCCTCAGTACACAATTCAGCACTCTGGTTTGAAGAGAAAAGTAGTCGTAGCTCCGTGTCATGGATGGATGCATGTTTATGTCTATCCTGAGACAAAAGAGATATCTCTACACCACTTCCAAAGATCTGGTGATATTCCTGTAGGCGTGGTATTTAATATCGCGCAGTATGCATCCTTTCTGCTAATGGCCGGACAAGTGCTAGGATATAAACCAAAAGAACTCGTCTACACCATATCTGATGCGCATATTTACGAAAGTCAGTATGAGAAGGTCAAAGAACTCTTAGCCCGAAAACCACGTCCGTTCCCTACTATGACTCTGAATCCTGAGAGAAAAGATATTTTGGATTTTCGACTTGAGGACTTCACGGTTACTGAATACGATCCTCATCCTGCTATGTTAATTCCAACTCCAATCTAAAAACTATGAGTAAAAAAGAATTCGTCGACAATGCTAATACTAGACCAGGAGAATACAGAGGTGTAATTAAAGCTATTTCTGAAAAAGGTTTTTGTCCATTTTGTCCAGAAAATATTGAAATCCATCATAAAAAACCTCTGGATGTTCGTACTTACTGGATAATTACAGAAAATATGTGGCCTTACGAGATGACAGAAAAACACATACTTCTCATTCATAGGAATCATCTTGATCATTTGAACTCTATGACTGTGGATTCATGGATTGAATTACTTGCCATCATCAAGGAAATGAATACTACCCTTGACATAAGTGGGGGATCATTCTTTATGCGCTTTGGTGACACCAAATTCACAGGAGCATCGGTTAGTCATCTTCATTGTCACCTGATCCAATCAAATCCAAACCATGAAGATTACGAGGTAAAAAAAGGATTATTTGTCAGACTTGGCTAATCATCGTCAGAAAGTCTACTCTTCGACTAGGATTATTTCAACATTATATGTTTTGAGGATCTCCTCAGCATCTAATCTGGAATAACCTTTCGAATAGTAGACTTTTTTTATTCCCGCCTCTCCTATTAGACGAGCACAGTTAGGACAAGGAAATGTTGTCGTATAGATATTGGAATTTTTCAAACTTACACCATCTTTCGCCGCCTTAGAGATTATATCTGCCTCTCCATGAATAGAAGTATATATATCAAGTCTTTCGCCTGCATTAAAATTACTTCTAGGATCTCCATAATAAGATAAATGATAATCTGTTGGCAAATGTCTATTATGGCTAATGTAAAGGATTTTATCTCCTTTTTTTACCACAGCACCAATCTGTCTCCACCAATCTGCACTTTTATTGGAATCTTCAAATGCCTTTTTAATAATTTCTTTATCTTCAATATTACTAGTTCTCTTTCTATGTGTAGGAATCACGGTTTCAGTAGTCGTAATTAATTTATCATATCTTAAAAAGATATTTTCAAAATCGACTTGGTTTTTTGTAAAAAATTTCTTTTGCAAATCAAAACTTATATCTTCTTTCGGCATAACTATCTTTTTTGCTTTTTTTGCAAAAGAAACTATATTCTTTTTAGTCAAAATAGAAACTTTTTTTACTTTTTTTAGACCTTTAATCGCTTTAATTAAATCTTTAGGATTCACAATCCTCAAATCACGGGTCAAAGATGTGTAGTCACTTATAATGTCTTCACCTAAAACCCAAACATCATCTGGATATTTTTCTAAGATAGAAATATAACCTTTATGTATCACTGGCATAAAGATGACCAAACTCTTTTTTTCTTTCATGTAATTATTTAGTGCTTCTAATTTTTTCTATAAAATCTCTAGTCATCTTCTCTATTTCATTCGCTAATTTCTCTGCACCCCCAATAGCCAGATTTCTGATTCTAGCTGAAGTGGTGGTAGTAGCCTGCGGTGGTAAACTAATTATTTTTTTACAAAAAGGCTTATATTCCTTCACCATTTTCTCTGTAAAATCCTTCGTGGAATGTGATACCACTAAGACATCAGGCTTAACAGTTTTTATAAGTAATCCAATATCGTGATCTAATTCTCGAAGAGTTACGATATCTACGTGTCTAAGATGAACAAGCATTTTTAATCTCTCTTCTTGTGGAACTATTGGTCTATCTGGACCTTTTCTCTTTCTAGTTAACTCATCAGAATCTACTCCCACTAATAGCACATCCCCTTGGGCTTTAGCTGCTTCTAGATATGCAGCGTGACCTTCGTGAATTAAATCGTAAACTCCTTGAGTTAGAACGATTCTATAACCAGCGCTTTTTAACATCACGACAATCTCTGCTAATTCTTTATAGTCAGGAATAAATCTATGCTTAATGTTAGATTCCACAGTAAGAAGTTTTTTGATATTGGTCGACATGGTAGTTATGTTTATAGTATAGTCGACTATTTTTAAAAATCAAAGATGACAAAGAGGAAAATAAATATTATGATGATTTAATGATAAAAGCATTCATTATAGTCGCCCATACCGTAGATGGGTTCATTGCTCCAGAGAGTGTACAAGGTCAAAGCGTAGCTTCGACTGTTTGGACTAGTGGGGCGGATAAAAAGAAATTCGTAGAGCTTACGAAAAAAGCGGGAGTGATAGTGATGGGATTAAATACCTACAATACTATAGGCCGAGCATTACCAAATAGATTAAATGTGGTCTACGCACCAGCAGGCACGCCACAAATAGCAGGTGTGGAGATGACTGCTAAGTCACCAATCGATCTTTTAAAAGACCTAGAAGCTCGTGGCTTCAGCGAGGTGGCTATTTGTGGCGGTTCCACCATTTACACTATGTTTATGGAAGCTGGGCTCATAGACAAAATTTATATAACAGTAGAACCTCACCTTTTTGGGCGAGGTCTTACTATTTTTAACAAACCTTTAGATATTAAATTATCTCTCGTTAAGTCAGAAAATTTATCTTCTGATGTTCTGTTTTTGGAATATAAGATAGGAAAATAAAAACTCCTTCACACATTTTTACCACTCTACCAAGACAAATCCACGAGTACCGTTTCCACCATTAGTTCCACCACCGCCACCAAAACCACTACCATTGGCACCCACAAGAGCAGTTGAACCAGAAACTGCACCACCTCCACCACTTCCAAATATTGAACCACCACCATCGAAACTCTTACTACCACCTCTCATACCACCAGACGCAACCACTAAATTCCCACCAAAAGAACTGCTACCACCATCTGTACCTACACCGTATCCACCATGAAGACCAGCGGCACCGACAACAACTTGGTAGGACGGGAGAGGATTTACTGAAGGTACTGTGATTTCTCTTGCCATAATTGAAGCACCACCGGAACCACCGGAACCACTCCAACCAACAGTAGGGGTGTAGGAATTAGGAGTACCTCCGCCTCCCCCTCCACTCATACTAATCCACACTTTTGTTACACCTTCGGGTACTGTAAATGTGCCATTAGAAGTAAAAAGTTTTTTACCGTGAGAAGAAGTATCCTGAGAAGGAGTTCCCGCATTCTCCCATCTTGTAATTCCATTCGCATCAGAAGTTAGAACTTTATTAGCACCTTCTGTACCATCCTTAATCTGGACCTTGCCTCCTACGACCAACTTTTGTCCTGGTGTAGTAGTCCCAATCCCCACATTTCCATGTGCTACTATCAAACCATAAA
>JAUSHF010000037.1 GCA_030648705.1 bacterium | reverse complement strand
AAGGTAGCAAATGTCTTTTCGGTCAACGTTAATTTTTCTCTAGCATTTATTCTCTCAAACTCTTTCATTCTCTGATCAATAAGTTCGATTTTTCTTGTTTGAATAACAAAGTATGCTTGAGCAAAAGCAATCTCCTCTTTTCGAGGGTCGCCATTGATCGCCGTTAGATAACAAGCATATCTTGTCATTTTAATATCAGATATTTCTTGCTCAGTATTTTTACCAACAATTATTAGCTTCCTGGCGTCAGGAAAGTGGTCCTCAACTATAAGCTTAGATTTTATACAAGCCTCCTTTGCTCTATCTACTGCTGTTTTAAAATTCTCCCATTTTGTATAGCCCAGAAGGGGATAAAGCTCTCTTGCAAACCAAAATTCAACACCATTTTCTGTATGTTTTATGTCTTCGAATGTCTTAAATAATGTTTGTATTTGTTTGCTTTCCATAGCCCCATTTTACTACGAAGAAAAGGCATGTAAACTTATCAAGCGAATGAATTTGTTTTGTGGTTTGGTCTCGATAACTGAAAAGCATAAGAATATTAAGTAAAATAAAAGGCGTTAGAAAAACTAACGCCTTAGAACATGAACAGAAATATTATAGTGTCGGTAAGATGTTAGCTGGGATTTCAATTGCGATTTCACCCTTACCAATTTTTCGAAGAACATTTTTTGGAAGTTTGCTTTTTTCAGCAATTGATCCAATTACAATCAACATTTCATTGGCCGTTTTAAAGACAGAAGGGCATCCTAGTCCGATACAATTGTATTGTTTGTATTGTTGATTTGTTTTGAAAATTGCTGGACATGGACCAACTCCACATCTTGCATCCATTGGTGTGATTTCTATCGTTTTGATTTTTGTTTTCATAAAATACCTTTCTTATACAAGAATATATTTATTTGAGTGTTCTTGCGGATAAATTTCACGAATCCATGGAATATCCTTATATATAAACATATACTATTTAAAAAGTTGACAAAAATCTTGTTAACTTCTAAGATAACGGTATGAGACGTATTACCCTCGAAGCACTATGATTATCAAAAAATGAACATATTGTTCTAAACGTTTTACAGCAAATTACTCTAGCTCAAAAAATTAGTAAGATTGCAAGTAGGGCAAAATTACCACAATCCACAACTTCTTTTGTTTTGAGAAAGCTTGAAAAAAGAAAATTAGCAATAAGAGTAAAGTTTAATAATCATTTTGTATGGAAGTATAGAAAAAATCTTGATGTTGTTGAAAGGGGTGATGAAGAGTTATTCCGAAGTACATTTATAAATGTCACAACCGGAATGCAAGAAATTGTGAAAGAATTTATGAAAATTCTTCACTTATCATCAGGTGAAAGGGTATATTCAATACAAGGTGCTGGAATATCACATACCGTTCTTGAAAAAATTGATACAAAATTTTTATCTTTTTTTCATCATGCAATTAAGAAACAAAAAATAATTATAGAGGGCGTAATATCACAATCAGTATTTAAAATTTTTAATAAAATGACCCTCAGTCAAATCTCTTCACATTTGGATAGATTAACTATAGTTTATATTCTCCCTGACGAATTAATAGATTTTCCTCTTGATATTTTTATATTTCGAGATCATGTTTTACTTGTAGATTATGAGACCGAGCGATTAGTTCATATTGAGGATAGGTCATTGATTATGACGTATAAGGCCTTATTAAATATTGCAGAAATGTTCGGTAAAAAAATTGATTTAAATTTATACCTTAATAAAATATTAAAAACTAAGAAAGATCTATAGTTTTTATTGAATAAATTTATTCGACTTGATATTTAAATGCCCATAAGCCTTCTCTGTCGGTACACGTCCGCGCGGAGTACGCTCTAGTAAACCGAGCTGTATTAGATATGGCTCGTAAACTTCTTCGATGGTCGCTTGTTCTTCTGATAGGGCAGCGGCTATGGTGTTTAGTCCTACTGGTCGTCCGCCGAACTTTTCTATCATTATTCTGAGAATATCTCTGTCTGCGCCGTTTAAACCGAGGGTGTCTATTCCGAGCATTTTTAATGCTTTTTCTACTATTTCTTTTGAAAGTTCAGTTTTCTCTATTTGTGCATAATCACGACAACGCTTTAAAAAGTAATTTGCCGTTCTGGGTGTGAAGCGACTTCTCGAAGAGATTTCTTTAATAGCATTTTCATGAATTCCAATTTTTAATATCTTCGCAGATCTTTTTATGATTTCTCCGATTTCTTTTTCAGTATAAAATTCTAATTTGAAAACTCCGCCAGAAAAACGGGATCTTAACGGCGAAGATATCATTGCTATTCGAGTGGTAGCTGCTATGAGTGTGAAAGAGGGAAGCTCGAGCTGTATAGTTCTAGCAGAAGGGCCTTTACCTATAATAATATCCAGAACTCCAGATTCCATAGCTGGATACAGAACTTCTTCGATGGCTTTATTTAATCTATGTATTTCGTCTATGAAAAGTATATCGCCGTGAGAGAGATTCGTAAGAACAGACGCGAGGTCTCCCACTTTAAGTATAGCTGGACCAGATGTTATTTTTATTTGTACTCCAGTTTCTTTGGCAATGAGATGCGCGAGTGTGGTTTTTCCTAATCCTGGTGGACCATAGAACAAAATATGCTCTGGCGAATGCTTTCTTTGCTTCGCTGCGGTTAGTAAAATATGTAGATTTTGCTTTATAGCATCCTGTCCTATGTATTCTTCCCATTTAGATGGGCGAAGAGTTTGGTCTAAAAAGCCTTTATCTACAGGCTCAATCTCAGTATTGGCTATAAACTCTTCTTTTTTAGGAGGAGGCACGCTTTTATTAGGGCTTGACATTGAAAATGATTTGTGCTAGACTTCATATGAAACATTAACAAACACATACATCTCCAAGAAATGACGTCTCGTTCACGCGAGACGTATTGGTTTTTTGTCCAGGACATTCTGGTTTTTACTCCGGTAAATTTACTGGAGTTATCCTAGGCTATTTACCGCGCTTTCAGTAATCATGCTTTAAGTATTTTTTGGAGATTTATGTGTTTGTTTTCAAATGAACTGACACTTATAATCATACTGCTTATTTAGAAAAATACAATTGACAGAAAAAATCCGACAGTTTGTACTGTCGGATTTTTTCTCTGCACTCTTTACTCAGTAATGTCAACGACTCTCTCTAATTCTTCGATGGTGGTGATTCCAGACAATGCTTTTAGTATTCCATCTTCTGCGAGCTTTAATATTCCTTGATGATTAGCAGATCTTCTTATCTCTACGGCACCCATACTACTTTCCACTGCTTTATTTACTTCTTCATCTACTAATATACCTTCGTATATTCCAATTCTTCCTTTATATCCTGTGTTATTACATTCTTTACATCCTACTGCTTCCCATATTTTGCTTCTGTCTTCTGGAATTTCTGTTTTGTCGACTATTTCATTTAATACTTTTTCTACTTTTACTTTTCTTTCGCCTTCGAGCGGAACTTCTTTTTTACATGCTTTACATAGACATCTTAAAAGTCTTTGTGCTAGAGCTACGTTTATGGCAGAGCTAATAACGTGCGGATTTATTCCTAGATCTATTAGGCGAGGGAATGATCCCGAAGCGTCGTTCGTGTGTAAAGTAGAGAACACTAAGTGTCCTGTGAGCGATGAGTTAATCGCTATCTCTGCTGTTTCACTATCTCGTATCTCTCCCACCATGATTATGTCGGGGTCTTGACGGAGCGCAGAGCGAAGTCCTTCTAAGAATGTATAGCCCTTATCATTAACTTGGGTTTGAACTATGCCTGGCAAATGATATTCTATCGGATCTTCGATGGTAATTATTTTAATTCCAGGATTGTGAACCTTTTTTAAAAAGGCATACAGGGTGGTGGTCTTACCGGAACCTGTAGGGCCTGTAGTTAGTACCATTCCGTTCGGTCTATCTATTTGCTTCAAAATAATGCTTAAGAGTTTTTTAGGAATTCCTAATTCTTCGAGTGGTACAGAAATGGATTTAGGATTAAGAAGTCTTAACACTATAGATTCATTGTATGCGCCGGGTAGTATAGATGCGCGAACTTCTATTTCTGTGTCTGTTAATTTAATACTAAAACGTCCATCCTGAGATTCTTTTTTAACATTGAGTTTCATTCCTGAAAGAAGCTTAATTCTAGAGAGTAGTAGAGTATAGGTAGAGGGATCAATATCTAATAAGTCTACAAGTACTCCGTCTAGACGATAACGAACACGAACATATTCTTCTTCTGGTTCAATGTGTATATCCGAAGCGTCATTCGTTAGGGCGCCAGCTAATATGTGTTCTAGAACTCTGGATATTTTATAGCCTTTCCTATTTGCTAAGATATTACTTATAACAGCTTTAATGTCTTCTATCTTCGGATGGGAATTTATAATACTCATTATCTCATCGTGTTCAATATCTATAGATCCAGCAGTAGTTTCTCTGGTTCTAGAAAGATCTTTGTATGTATCCCAACCTTTTTCGATACTAGTAGTAGATGCTACGTATATGGCTGGAGTGTATCCGCTACTATTTAATGAATTCAGAATCATGAGAGTCTTCTCATCATCAGGATTTCGTACAGCAAGCTTTAATTTTTTATCTATAATCGCAAAGGCGATAACTTTAGAAGCTCTAGAATCTGTCTCGTCTATCAGTTTAAGGGCATCTGTTTCAATAGGTACACCACCTAAATCTATATATTCTAGGCCGTGTCTAGATGCGATGATCTTTGCTATTTCCTCCTCCTCTTTCTGGTGGAGGTCTTTAAGCTTTTGATTCTGCTTATCTTCATCAAATGTAATCATGGTAATAGTTTATCATATTAATAAAGAATAAAGCTAGAAAAATGTATAAAAATAGGCGTAAATTAGGACGTTTTTGATGTTTGACATGTGTGGTATAATCGTGATATAATAGTATCAAACAATACAGAACCCCCAAACGAAAGAAATCTATGAAACAGATCTTTGTAAAATTGTCGGTTTTTGTTCTCGCGTTTTCTACGCTGATGATGACGTCTGGATGTGCTGCTGGAACTTCGTACCAATACGGATTCATTAAGATTGGTGGTGGTAGTAAGTCACCGGCGAAAGTGGCACAAGTTAAGTCGAGCGGTGGTGGGAAAGTAACTCACTACTTCAGTAGCGAGTCGAGTTATACCTCGACAACGAAAGAGTATGTGGGTGGAGACATCTACAAACACACGTCTCGGCGTGATCTTCCTCCTCGTCAGCCCCGGAGTACAAGTTACTCTTATGGCTTCGGTGATTCTGATCACTTCAAGTCATCTGGTGGTGATGTCAGTGTGAGTCACTACTACGACCCCTACACCGGAAAATCGGTGGAGCAGATCACTAGTTCGGAGTATAAGTATGAATCAGTAACTCCGAATTACGAACGCACGTATCGTAGACAGTGGGTACCGTTCGGTGGTCGTATGAGAGACGAGAACAGCCAGTACTCGAGGGAAGCTCCTCCAGTGGGGAATGCTCTTCGTGAGCTCGGCGTTCGGAAGTAAGAAGTCAAAAGTAAGAAAATCGACTTTCAGTTTTCAGTTCAATCGTGCACAGGCTCTGTCTCTGTGCGCGATTTTCTTTTTTTATGATAGTATTCATATCATAATAAAATGAAAGGCGAATATATTACAAAATCTAAAGATGAAATGTGGGTGCTTGCAGAGAAATTTGTGAAGGATTTTCGTGATAAGGACACTGTTCTACCGCATATTTTTGCACTTTCTGGTGACCTTGGTTCTGGAAAAACTTCTTTTGTTCAGGGGGTAGTAAAAGCTTTTGGTATATCTGATAGAGTAATAAGTCCCACTTTCGTACTTGAGAGAAGATATAAAATTCCAGAAAATTTTTCAGGGGAGTCAGAAAAATCAGAATCAGGAAAATTCGCGAATCCTTTTTTTAAAAATCTAATTCATATAGATGCATATAGACTTTCAGGAGAAGGGGATATGAAGGCTTTAAATTTTGCAGAAACTTGTGCGAATACCGAGAATCTCATTTTTATAGAATGGCCAGAAATAATTTCTAATTCTAAACTTGGCGGTGTCTTAGAAAACTTTGCAAAAAAAGATCAAATCGCCGAGATAAAATTTGAGCATATAGATGAGAATACTAGAAGGGTGATTTTTCTCTAAGAAGTGTATAATTAAAGTATGAAAAAGACAGAAGCAAAGGAAGAAGTAAAGAAAGAAAGCGTAAAAAAAACCGGTAACTTTTCCGGTAAAAAGCTAGTGATATTGGATACCCACGCGATTCTACATCGTGCATATCACGCGCTTCCAGAATTTGCTTCTTCGAAAGGTGAGCCTACTGGCGCGCTTTACGGGCTTTGTCTAATGCTTCTAAAGATTGTGGAAGAGTTAAATCCGGATTATATTATCGGAGCTTTTGATTTGCCCCAACCTACATATCGTCATGAAGTATATAAAGAATATAAAGCCGGAAGAAAGAAGACTGACTCAAATTTAGTAGATCAAATAAAAAGATCACGCGATATTTACATCGCTTTTAATATTCCTTCATACGAAGTAGCTGGTTTCGAAGCTGACGATATGCTAGGAACTATAGTAGAGCAAGTTGATAAAAAATATCCAGAAATAAATATTATAATAGCGTCCGGAGATATGGATACTTTACAGTTAGTGGATGGTGACAGGGTGAGAGTTTACACACTAAAGAAGGGAATAAAAGACACCATTATTTATAATGAAAAAGCTGTCCTTGAAAGATTCGGTTTCGTACCGAAACTTTTGCCTGATTATAAAGGACTTCGTGGTGACCCTTCAGATAATATCATCGGCATTGCTGGAATCGGCGAGAAAACCGCTAGCGAAATAATTCAGAAATTCGGCACAATAGAAAATATTTACAAAGTTTTAAAAGACGACGGAAAAGAAAAACTGTTAGAAGCAGGAATAAAGCCTAGAATCATTGAGCTTTTAGAGAAAGGGGAGGAGGAAGCGATGTTTTCTAAAATGCTTGCATCTATTCGTCGTGATGCGCCGATAAATTTCGTGTTGCCAGAAATGGAATGGAAACAGGCTTTTAATATAGAGAAAGTAGAGAAACTTTTTAAAGACTTAGAATTTAGAACTCTCGGTGTGCGAGTTAGAAGTGTGGTTCTGGGAGAGAAGAAAAATAATTTTAAAAAGGAAATAGATGGAGATAATAATGTGAGCGAAGAAGAAAGAAATTCATCAGAAGCTGGTATGTCAGGAATAGACGAAAAAGAATTTAAGGAAATTTCTATCGGTTCGTGGCTTCTGGATTCAAATTATACGACGCCAACTCTAGATGATGTTTACGCTATTACAAATACCGAATCTTGGGCCGATGCCAAGAAGGCCGTGCTTGAAGAGATTAAACGCAGAAATCTCACTCGTGTCTATGAAGAAATAGAATTGCCTTTAATTCCTGTCATTGAGAAAATGCAGAAAGACGGTATTAAAGTGGATGCAAAATATTTAAAAGATTTGTCGGAAGAATATCATAAAGAGATTTCTGAAAGAGAGAAGAAAATTTGGCAAATGGCTGGTTTGGAATTTAATATTTCTTCACCTAAACAGCTTGGTGAAATCCTCTTCGATAAAATGGGACTTACAGCACCAAAAATGAAGAAGACGGCAGGTGGTGCTCGATCCACTAAAGAATCTGAGCTTTTAAAGCTTGCAGGTCTTCATCCTATTATCGATTTGATATTAGAATACCGTGAGTTTTCAAAGCTTGTAAATACATATATAGATACTATTCCAACCTTACTCGATAAGGAAAATAGACTTCATACCACGCTTCACCAAGCAGGAACTACGACTGGGCGTTTGTCCTCTACTGAACCCAATCTTCAGAATATTCCTATTCGCAGTGAACTTGGTCGCAGAATTCGTGATGCTTTCATAGCAGAGAAAGGATTCAAATTAGTCGCTTTTGATTATTCTCAAATAGAGCTTCGTGTCGCCGCTTTTCTTTCTAATGATGAGAATATGATAGAGATTTTTAAGAATGGTAGAGATGTTCATACGGAAGTAGCTTCGAAAGTGTTTGGTGTGAAGGCTGAAGATGTGACAAAGGAAATGCGAGGTAAAGCAAAGACTATAAATTTCGGAGTGATGTATGGAATGGGTGTCACTGCTTTACAGCAAAATTTAAAAAGCGATAGGAAAGAAGCACAAAGTTTTTACAATCAATATTTCGAAACATTTAAAGGTTTGGCAAGTTATCTAGACAGAACAAAGGCCGATGCAAAATTAAAGGGGTATACCGAGACCTTTTTCGGCAGACGTAGATACTTCGAGGGTATACAGTCGAAGATTCCCTTTATTCGTGCTATGGCAGAGCGTATGGCGATAAATGCGCCCATACAGGGAACAGAAGCGGATGTGATAAAGCTCGCTATGAGCAAAATCGCTAACTATATCAAAAAGGAAGGTTTTTCTGACGACGCTCGCTTAATTCTTCAGGTACACGACGAACTCATTCTAGAAATCCGCGAAGATTTAGTAGAGAAGTTATCACCTAAGATTAAAGATATAATGGAATCTATAGTAGACCCCAAAGACATCAAAGGAATTAAACTTACGGCAGAATACGGGGCGGGGGAAAGCTGGGGGAAGTGTAAATAAAGTGTAAATAAATTATGCGAGCAGAAAACCATTACTAATATACGGTAGTTTCTTCTTTGCTAAGATTATCCAATCTTCCAATATCTTTTGTTCTGGTATATCTAAATTTAAAAAATAATAAGTATTTTTACCATTTTCTCTCTTTAGAATCAGACCTCTCTCCAGAGCTTTTTCTAAATGGTTCACAAATGTCTGTTTAGATGTTTTGTTTTTTGCAAATCTAAATAAATTTTTAAATTGAATTTCCTTTCTTTTTATAAGCGGTTTAATAATCTTGTATAGTAGCTCATCCTCTCTTTGTTCCCTTAGGTTTATTTTTAAAAATTTCTCTTTTTTAGTTTCTATACTTGTCTTTAAGACGCCTACAATAGATAGATATTGTGCCTCAAGTGCAAAAGCAGAAAATATGTTTAAGTTTTTTCTTACTAGGGAATTAAACATATTTTTATAATACCTTTCTTTTTCTTTGTGATAGTAATATGAGGTACTCCAAGTGTTCTTATTATTTAATCCTAATTCTCTTAGTAGAATATGTTCCAGAATTCGGCAAACTCTCTTATTTCCATTATTAAATGGATGTAATGCGTAAAGAGCGGTATGAAATATCGCTGTGGATACTGGAGATTTATTATTTTTGTACCAATTAATTATTTCCTCTATACTTTTTCCTATTTCATTAAATGGGGCAGGGGCGTATTCTCCTATTCTTATATCATCACTACTTCTCAATTCACCAGATTTATATACGGTGAAGCCAGAAAGATGATCTTTAAAGATATCTAAACCCTGAGTGATTTTTTTATGAATATTTTTTATGAAGTCAGGGGTCAAATCTTCGATTTTAAAACTAGCACCACCTATTTCCCTAAAAGTCTTTGCGATATTAAAGAATTCTAACTTATCGTAATCATTTCTATTTAGTTTTTCCCCTTGAAGCATTTTTTCTTTTACAAAATCATAATCTTTATTGCTGAGAAGAGTTAAGTAGACGTTTTTTGCTTCATCTATAGTTAGTTCTGAATTTTCAGCTTTAGATATTGCGAATGAAGTTAAAAGCTCATTTTTACTTATTAGATTTCTCTCAATATCAGGGTCGAGTATAAATTCTTCATATCTACTGAGTTTTTTATCTATGAGTTCTATATCAATATTAGTAAAAGGAAGAGAGTCTTCCAGTAATACAAACTCTGATAAAAAGCCGTATTTGAAGGGTTTTGTGGGGTTAAGGTTTTCCATAATTAGTCTAATATTAGTCTAGTTATTAGTCTAAGTCAAGTAAGTTATCTGAAATCAGTTTCGAAATAAAGTTGGACATGAAATTAGTTGTGTGATTAGATAATAATGAATCGCGTTCTTTGTAAGATCGCGTTAGTCGTCAGCCAAAAACAAAACTTCTTGTCTATAAACGACCAGAAGAAACAAAAAGGAAAAGGTTATGCAAAATACTGATAGCACTAGTGCAATGATAATGGTATGTCCTCATTGTCAAAAAACTGTCGAAATCAGGGCTTTCCTTAAGCCATCTACAGTCGCCGTTAAGCCTGAAATGCCCGGAGCACTTAGGGACCCTTTACAAGATCTTACACCAGATCAACTGAAGATGGTTGTGACAGCAAAAGAGAATGGAATCATGGAAAAATTCCGTGAATGTGTGGAGTTTGTAAAGCAGGGTCAGACGCCTAAATCCATGGAGAGATTTTTTGTCACCGTCCTTAAAACTTCTCAGGTCAAAACGGTACCAAGATCTGCCCTTGCTGTGTTTGATAATCTTTCAGATCATGGCGAGGTTCAATATTTCACAAGCCAAGGAGTTGGTATTGTGATTGCTAATGGATCGATCAGGGCATTTGTTCCTAATTCTTTAGTCTTTGGTTCGTCGGTTAAGATCAAAGCTCGAGGAGGAGGAATAAAAACCCTGTCACCTTATGATGAGACTACTCTTACTGATTGGTTTGATGCGAAGAGGTTCTTTAGTCTCGGGCAAAGATTGTCATTTGCTGACATTAAAACGAAATCTTATGGGGGTAAATAGTATCGTTTGATTTATTAATCCATCAGGACAGACTTTCTGTTCTGGTGGATTTTATATATTTTGTTTTGTTACAGATTGCAAAATCGCGGTTTTGGTGTATAAATTACATAGATTTGTTTAATCTAATCGGTAAAAATTCAAAAGAAGGAATCAAAATGACGACCGAAATAGTAGCAGTCTTTGCGAATGGTACAATGGTCGCTCTTATTAAAGAATTTCCACATCCAGAGATGATTGGTATTAATTATCCTGTGAATTCGTGGGGGAAAATTCATTACACTGATAAAAATGGCGTCACTCATGTCTATATGAACCCTGTTGCAGGAATTGATCGTAATTTTGTTCTGATTAAAACCACGAAAGAATACTTAAAGAAACTTTGGTAACTTTTCAGTTAATTTTTTTAATTTTTTACACCACATTTTTCGGGTTTCTCCTCGGGTCAGCATTTTGCTGGCCTTTTCGTTTGTCGGGCTTTGTTTTTTTACTAGAATGTTGTGAAATCTCTTGTCCACATGATTTTTGCCGATTTCATCTGATAGAATAATTCTCCGTCCCAATTTTTAAAATTTAAAAAATGATAAAATCAAAATTTATTCGTGTTTATAAAAAATGGTTAAAGAAAAGATATAGAAAAGGATCAAAAGTCCTTATAAATATGATGCATTTAGCAGATGATGTGGTAAATCCTTTGCTCAAAAAAATAATTCCACCAGGATCTTATGGTGAAATAGAGGATTTCGATTACCCTTATGCTAAAGTGAGAGTGAGAATTAATGATGATGAGAGAAATCTATCAGAAGAATGTTATGTTCATGTACATAAAGACTGGATAGGGCGCGATTATTAGTTTTTTGCTATAATTTATAACAATATGAAAAAATTAGTTTTAATTCGTCATGGTGAAAGCGAGTGGAATAAAGAAAATCGTTTTACTGGCTGGACCGATGTAGATTTATCAGAAAAGGGAATAGAAGAGGCTCATAAAGGAGGAAAGGCTTTAAAGGACGCGGGCTTTACTTTTGATATAGTATTTACTTCTTTATTAAAGAGGGCAAATAGGACACTCGATATAGTTCTCGAGGAATTAGGTATTAAAAATATAGAAATAAAGAAAGATTGGAGATTAAACGAAAGACATTACGGATCACTTCAGGGATTAAGTAAAGTGGAAACGGCAAAGAAATACGGGGAAGAACAGGTGAAGATTTGGAGAAGAAGTTATGATATTCCGCCACCTCCGTTAGAAGTTACAACTTTACCAAATGAGCCAAAGAGCGAATCTTTAAAAAACGTAATAGAAAGATTTATGCCGTACTGGAATTCTGATATAGCGCCGATGGTTAAATCCGAAAAACATGTATTAATAGTCGCACACGGAAACAGTCTTCGTGCTTTAATCAAGAATCTTGATAATATTTCTGATAAGGACATAGTAGAGTTAAATCTTCCAACAGGAATTCCTCTCGCGTACGAATTAGATGATAATTTAAGACCGATTAGAAAGTATTTCTTAGGTAGTGATGAAGATGTTAAAAAAGCTATGGAGGAAGTAACAAATCAAGGTAGGGTAAAATAAAATTCACGACGAAGTGTGTAAAAAATGATAAAAAAATAAAATGATTTATTTAATTTACGGCAATGACATAGTGAGCGCTCGTAGAAAAGCTAGTAGCTTGGTAGCCTCTTTGATTGCAAAAAAACCAGACGCATCTTTTTTTAGTTTTGATGAGAAAGAGATAAGTGCTGATATTATTAAAGAATATGTGGGAGGTCAGGGGTTATTTGAAAATAAATACATAGTGTTATTCGATGGAATTCTAGAGAAGAAAGAAAACAAAGATATTTTATTAGAATATTTAGATGATATTTCTAAATCAGATAATATATTCATAATACGTGAGGGAAAAATCGATGATGAGTTACTTGCGGTATTAGAGAAAAAAGTTAATAAGGCTCAGAAGTACGATAAGGGTGAAGAGATCAAAGAGTTTTTTAATGTTTTTAATTTAGCCGATTTGCTGGCCGAAGGGAGGATAGATGCACTTTGGGCTGAATATACTAAAGCTTTGGCGTTGGAGATTCCAGTGGAAAGTATACATGGAACGCTTTTTTGGCAGATGAAAAATATTATTTTGGCGTCGGTTTGTAAGACGTCTAACGAAGCCGGATTAAAAGAATTTCCTTTTTCTAAAGCGCTTCGCGGGGCAAAAATCTGGGGTGAAAAGAGAGCACGTAAGACTGCTAAGGGACTGGTGACTATATATCATGAAGCGAGAGGGGAAGGTGGGTCGGGTCTGGAGATTTTGCTTGAGGAATTTATTTTAAATTTAAAGCGCACTCAATAATAAGTAGTGCGCTTGTGAAAAACTTTATATCAACAACTATTATTTTTTTGAAAGGCATTCTTTCTCGATCCATTCAAATATGTAAGATACGACAGAATGTGCAAATCTTATTTCAGCATTTGTTGTTGCACCAGAAGGTTCAAATTTTCGACCTTTATTTACCTTGATTAGATCTTCGATGGGCACCCCATATCTTAAAGAGATGCTTGTGATCGCGGCAATTGTATCGAGTAATCCCTGAACAGTGGGACCTTCTTTTTCCATTGTTATGAAGAGTTCAGCGGGTTTTCCATCCTCAAAAAATCCAACTGTAATGTAGCCTTCGTAACCCACTACATTGAAACAATGGGTTTTTGCTTGACGTGTTTCTGGCAAGTGTCTCTTTTTAAGAACAGCATTTTCTGTACTCATGATTCGTGTTTCCTTTCCTAATCTTTATACTACTCTATATAGTATAAAATGCAAAGGTTATATTTTATTCAAAAAGTTGGGCGTGATTTCCTATATTATGAAGAAGTACCTTTTTGTTTTCTAAGTCAATTTCGTATATCAACAGAATATCTCCCCTAATATGACACTCTCTTAACCCGGAAAGGTTACCTTTTAACGTGTGGTCATGGTATTTGGTTGGTAATAGTATATTTTTTACGAAATATGAAATTATTTTTGTGTATTCTTCATAGTCAAAATTACCTGAACGTATAAGTTTTTTGTATGAACTTTTAAATTTTTTGTTGTAATCAATTCTAAACATACTAATTATTCAAATCATCCATCATAGCTTCGACAGAATCAAAACTCTTTCCATTTATCTTTGTGTCTCTAGCTTGATCCAAAATGTATTTTTCAAATTCTGGTGTGTAACCATTCTCTGTGAGTACAACAAAGGGGATAGACTTAGTCCTGATAACTTGAGATAGAAAAAGCTTCATACCAGATGATAAATCCAGTCCAAGCTTTTTAAAGATATCCTGAGCTTTATCTTTTGTCTCTTTGTCGATTCTTAATTGTATTGTTGTCATTTTTTTATTCATTATTAAATCTTATCAATTGTAGTGACATTGTCAATACAGTAGAAAAGATTAAAATATCTCAAAACCCCAATTGAAATTTGGGGTTCGAGAAGGTTTCACCAGAAAAGACGTCTATTTGAGTCTAGTGAATTCAAGCCACCGCCAAATACATTTTGGGTGATTTCTAGCAGAACACGAAAGAACTGATAGGGGTACAAAAAGAACTTTTTCATATTTTTAGATTATACGTTAGTCGGTATGAAGAAATGATAAAGAAAAAATAAAGAAATTCATAAATATTTTACCTCAAACAAAATATCCGTATTATTTATTGTTATTTTCTAGAGAAGAAATCAGTCCCTGTTCTTTCAAAATTTTCAACGCTTCTTCATATTTTTCTTCCGATACATAAACAGTTGCAGATATATTTACTCGACCCCTATAATTAATATCGGGTGAATACGTTGCATGTATACCATTATTTTCTAAAAAACCTCTTATTATTGCAGCGTTTGACTCATCTATAGCTTTAACAACTTGAATCATACTCATAGTTAGTCTGTTTTTAATTTTCTCCACTGAGTCGAGATATAAATCAATACCAATATATTTATTAATAAAATAATATAATTATCACGTAGTGGAATGCGAGAGAGTGGCTCAATAAGTTTGAGTATTTGAGGTAATATCAATGCAATCCAGCCACAGATAATCGCCCATTTTTTATACCTCAACAATCCTATACCAGCCAAAATAAACAAAATCATTGTGATGATATAAACGCCGTAAGCATACATAGTATTAGCACTATAATCAAAAGTGCTGATTATTTGTGTAAAAATCAATACAAAATTATATAGAAAATAAATACCCTCTGCTAGTAGGATTAGAGCAATTGCATTATTAATGTATTTCTTCATATTAAAAATAGTATATCACAAATTGCTTAAAATGTGTAGTGTTTCGAATATAAAGCTCCACCTTTTTTATGGTTAGTTTTAGCAGGACTCGAACCTGCGACCCACTCCTTAAAAGGGAGATGCTCTACCACCTGAGCTATGGGCGCTTAATGTGAATTTTCATAATACCATAATAAAATTAAAATTCAATTTTTTTACTTTAATTAAATAGATTTAGCACCAATATCTTTTCTATACTGCATACCATCAAAAGATACTGATTTAATAGCTTCATAAGCAGAGGTTAAAGATTGAGAAAGATTATTTCCAGTTGCAGTAATACCCAAAACACGACCCCCGTTTGTAGGTGTTACATTTCCTTCTTTTTTCGTACCTGCGTGGAAGATTACTATATCTATACCTCTAGCAGTCTCTAAACCATTTATTGTTTTATCTTTTTCAGATACTGATGGATATCCTCTTGAGGCGCATGTAATACAGCACGCTGATTTATTTGACCACTTGATATTTTCTGATTTAAGATTTCCTCTTACACACGCAAATAATATGTCTACTAAGTCTGTATCCAAAATACGCATATATGATTGTGCTTCTGGATCACCAAAACGAGCATTAAATTCAATAACTTTTGGACCAGTTTCCGTAATCATTATTCCTGGATATAGTATTCCTTGAAATATTCTTCCTCTTTTTCTCAGCGCTTCGATAGTAGGTAAAACTATTTTTTCTTCTATTTCTTCCATTTGTTTATCCGTCACCCATGGGACTGGAGCAATAGTTCCCATTCCACCAGTATTAGGACCTTTATCGTAGTCAAATATTCTCTTATGATCTTGTGAAGCAGGGAAGAGTGCTACGTTTTCTCCATCACAGAAAGCGTGTATTGAAATTTCTTTACCTTGAAGATATTCCTCAATAATTATTTCTCTTCCTGCATCACCATAGATCTTATTACTCATTATTTCTTTGATAGCATTCTCTGCTTGTATTAAGTTTTCAGCAATCACTACTCCTTTACCTAGAGCAAGTCCATTGGCTTTTATAACTAACGGTAATTTTTGATTTCTGATATATAAATTAGCGGCATTGAAATCATTAAAAATCTGAAAAGTGGCAGTGGGTATATTCTCTTCTAACATAAGTTTCTTTGCAAAAGATTTTGACCACTCTATCTCAGATGCATTTTTAGTTGGGCCAAAAACAGGTATTCCGATTTCTTGAATTTTATCAACTATTCCTTCACTAAGATAATTATCTGGACCAATTACAACCAGATCTGCACTATTTATCTTAAGCCAATCAATTATTTCTTCAGTTTTTGAAATATCTAAATTTTGTGCTATTTGTGCTGTACCAGCGTTGCCTGGAGTGACGAATATATTTTTTACTTTGGAAGACTGTCTTAGTTTCCAAACGAGCGCATGTTCTCTACCTCCATTTCCTACAACAAGAATATTCATTAGTTTATTATAACATTAAATATTTCATGTTTTGCATATTTCAATAAACTTCTATATAGTATTTTTAATCATATGAAATACGTATTACTTCACGATATTAGAAGTGTTCACAATGTCGGCTCCATATTTAGAACTGCTGACGGCGCGGGTATTTCGAAGATTTATCTATCTGGATGTAGTCCGACACCACTTGACCGCTTTGGCCAACCGCGTAAGGACTTTATCAAAGTCTCTCTCGGTGCTGAGAAAAGTGTGGCGTGGGAATATATCGATGATCCTATTAAATTGATTAAAGATCTGAAAAAGGAAGTGAAAATAGTAGCAGTGGAGCAGGATGAAAAATCACTAAGCTATTTGGAATTAAAAGATAAAATCAAAAATTCTTCGACACTTTATATATTTGGAAATGAAGTTGGCGGTGTACCAAAAGATATTCTTAAATATGCAGATTATATAGCTGAGATACCGATGAAAGGGGATAAAGAATCTTTAAATGTATCTGTTACTGCTGGAATTATATTATTCAGTCTCTAATTAAAAAACTTTTTATTCCACAAAAATACTCCGTCGTGTAAGCGCGAGGAATTTCATTTAGAAATCTTTTGATGTTTATCACAAAAATGAGCACTCCTTCCAGCCACAACTATTCTTTTTATTACACCGCCACATCCTTTCTTTAAACATTTTTCACCCTTTCTTCTATATGCCATATGTTCATTCTGGAATTTACCTTTTTCTCCATCTATGTTTCTGAAGTCAGACATAGAGTCACCACCGAAGTCTATTCCTTTTTCTAGAAGTATTTTAATAGATTCAAAAAGTGCACGCAATTTTACCTCCGAAATATCCCTAACAATTTCTTCTGGATGAACTCCAGCTCTCCAAAGTATTTCATCAGAATAAATATTTCCAATTCCTGATATTACAGTCTGATCCATTAACACTGTCTTTATTTTTCCTCCTGAAATCTTCCTCTTTTTATTCAAAACCTTTTTAAATACGCTAAAAGTAAACTCTTTCGACAGAGGCTCTGGCCCGAGATTTTTAATAGTTTCTAATAAATCTACATCTTTCGTTCGGACTATTGATATGTGTGCAAAGCGTCTAGTATCAGACAACACGAGATGCTTTCCATTAGATAATACAAGCACGAATCTAATGAATCTATTAAAAGGATCTTTTAAACCGGGTATATCTTCATCCACTGGAATCCATTTACCTTTTTTTTCTAAATTATTTTCTTTGTCACCACTATTCCTCACATCTTTTTTACCATTTCCAGATTTTTGGAATTCATATTTTCCATAAAGGAAATGCCCGGTCATTTTCAAATGGGCGAGTATACTAAAGCCATTATCTAGTCTGATGAGAATATATTTTGCACGTCTTTCTGCATCGACTATTTTTCCTCCGACCACTGATTTTGTAAAAAACTTTAAATATTTAGGGTCTTTAATGGTTTCTTTGCCGTAATAGTACGCTGAATTATAACTTGTCCAGACACCTTTAATAGAAAGACCTTTTAATCTCTTAAGACCTAAGACTGTGGTTTGTACCTCTGGTAATTCTGGCATATAATAAATATGCCATACTATTTAAAATATGAAAACTAATACATTAAGAATATTCGCTGTAGCTACCCTAATTCTGCTTATGGGTTTTCTTTTAAATAGTGTCTATAAAACTTCAAATTTAGATCAAAAAATATCTTTAATTAAAGATAATAATCAAGCTTCTGTATTTTTCGTTCAAAGTTCAAATCCAGAATTATTAAAGCAGAAATATTCAAAAGTAAAAGAAAATTCTAATTTAGAAAATAAAATCAGAGTACTGATCGTTCCTGGACATGAACCGAATTATGGTGGAGCAGAGTATAGAGGTCTTAAAGAAAGAGATATGAATTTGGAATTAGCAGAAAAATTCTACGAGTATTTAGATACTAATAGTAAATATTATTCAGTTCTAACTCGTGATGAAAATGGCTGGAATGAGGATCTGGAAAAATATTTTACAGATAAAAAAGACGAAGTTAATGAGTGGCAAAAAGGACAAAAGCTAGAGATGTCTCGTCTAATATCAGATGGTGCTATAAAAAAAGTTCAAAATGCATATCATAATAATGCACCATCAAATGTGGCGCTAAGACTGTATGCTATTAATAAATGGGCTAGTGAGAATAAATTCGATATTGTAATACATATTCATTTTAATGACGATCCTACGAGAAGAGGCTCTGTCCCCGGTAAGTATTCTGGTTTCTCTATTTATATGCCTGAAAGACAATATTCAAATGCTAATTCAGCACAAAAAATAGCAAATTTTGTATTTAGACGCCTAGTTACTTATGGTTTAGTAAGTACATTGAAAACAGAATCTGATGGTTTAATAGAAGATCAGGACCTCATCGCTATTGGCAGTTATAATACTGCAGATGCACCAAGTATCTTAATAGAATATGGCTATATTTACGAATCACAGTTTATAGATAAAAATATTAGAAGTGCAATGCTTAAAGAATACGCATATCAGACCTATATTGGATTGGAGAACTTTTTTGGCCAAACAGAACTGTCTTCGGAAAAGTTTGACAATACTTTATTTCCTAAGGAATGGAATAATGTTTTGAAAAAAGATTTCAAGCCTTCCATAGATTCTTTGTCTTTACAGTTTGCTCTTATGCGAGAAGGTTTTTATCCCCCTGATAATATGAGTAGGGAAGAATGTCCAATGTCTGGAGCCTTCGGTGAGTGTACTAGATTATCACTATTAGATTTTCAGAAATCTCATAATATTATAGATGAAAAAGGTATATTGGGTTCGAAGACGAGAAAAGAATTAAATATATTATTTTCTGGCGAGTAATTTTAAAGCTTCTTTTATACGAGCATTTGTTCCTGAAATTTCTTTAGGTAAATTCTTAAGTGCTTCCCTGCTTTCGTATGGAGAATAACCCAATGATTTAAGTGCTTCTAACACGTCAGAATCTTTAACTTCTTTCTTTGCTCTATCCATAGATCCTGCATCTGAGATAACCTTACCCTTTAATTCCATAACGATCTTCTCCGCATTCTTTTTTCCAATTCCTGAAATCTTAATTAAATTTCCAGACTCTTCATTAAGTATCGCATTCTCTAAAGCTTCCACTGAAGCGGATGACATAATACCTAAAGCCGTTTTCGGACCTATTCCTGAGATGGTGATTAGTAGCTCAAACATTTCTAATTCATTACTTTCTATAAAACCATATAAATCTATAGAATTTTCTCTAACAGCAGTATGAATCCATAGAGAAGTTTCCAGATCAGCTTTAGACAGACCCTTGATTTTCTGGAGAGACATAACAGTATCTGGCGTAATATGTATTTTATAGCCTACTCCACCTGTATTTAATACTATATATTTATCGCTCTCCCTTACAATTTGCCCTTTAAGGTATGAAATCATAACATTATGATACACCAAAATTTGCTTTTTATAAAACTATATGATAATTTAGATAGCGTCATGCCAATAACATCATCAGCAAAAAAAGCTCTAAGAGCCTCAGCTAGAAAGAGGATTTTTAATATTCGCCGTGAAAACGCAGTCACACAGGCTGAAAAAACCTTTAAAAAGTTAGTTTCTGAAAAGAAAGTAAAGGAAGCAAAAGCTTTCGTATCAACTTTACAAAAAGCTATCGACAAGGCTTCAAAGGGAGGTACTATTAAAGCAAACACAGCTTCTAGAAAGAAATCTCGTTTAGTGGCTTCTCTCAAAAAGTTAGGATAATATCTTCGGTGTAACAATCAGTGTAACAAATCCGCTTTATTATAAACTATATTAGTTTATAATACATAGTATGATATTAAATACTCTTTTTTCTAAAAATAATCATAAGTGGCTTTACACCTTTATGATTATTTTTATTGTTATAGTTGGTATTACAGCTTCTATATACATAGGTTTCATGATTCATGTATCAAAAAAGAATTTAATGACGGATAGAGTCCAGACTTTAGCTCAGATAATTAAAGCAGATGATATAAAATTTCTAAAGGGTGATTTAACTGATTTAGAGAATTCACACTATATAGATATAAAAGATTTACTATTTTCGGTTCGAGAAATTAATCACGATATTCGTTTTATATACATAAATGGTATTAAGGACGGTCAGATGTTCTTCTTTGTCGATTCAGAACCTTCTACCTCACCAGATTATTCTCCCCCAGGAGAAGTGTATCCAGATGCTACTCCTTTAATGTTTGAGGTTTTTACAAAGAAAAAAGAGGGGTTTGAGATTGCCAAAGATCAATGGGGTCTTTGGGTATCTACATATGTGCCTATTGTAAATAAAGATGATGGGGTAGTAATAGGTTCAATAGGTTTAGATGTTCCAGGATGGCAATACATATTTGATATTGGTGCTTACTCAGGCCTTCCTATTTTAGTCTCTCTAATAATGGTATTGGTACTCTCGTTTAGTCGTTCTTTCGCAAATAAAGAGCGTAAATATTTAGATGAAAAAGCTGAGTTTGTGTTTATTGCTTCTCATGAAATACGCACACCTTTAACTGGTATTAGATGGGCTACAGAGAATTTACTTACAAAGAATAAAGATTTACTGGATGATTATTCTAGGAATACTATACAGATAGTTCATAATGATTCTGTCAATTTGATTAATAGAGTAAACAATCTTCTTTCATTGAGCACTTTTTCTTCTGAGAAAAATAAAGCGGATAAAAAAGACGATATTTCGTTGAGACCTCTCTTTGAAGATATATTAAAAAATATTAACTTAACAGCACTTTCGAAAAACATAACTTTAGAGATAGAGAATAACGTTAGCGGTATTTCTTTGAAAGGTAATTCTGATCAGATAAGGCAAGTTTTTTCAAATCTCATTTCTAATGCTATTAAATACGGAAAAGTTAATTCTAAAATAAATATTTCATATAGTAATAAAGACGGACATCATAGAATATCTGTTAAAGATGAAGGTATCGGAATTTCACCAGATGAAGTGGCCCATATATTCGAAGGGTATCATCGCACTTCTGAAGCGAAAAAGTCCAATGAATTAGGTACTGGTCTAGGATTATATCTCTCTCAAAAGATAATGACAGAGCACGGTGGACAGATAGAAGTGAATTCTAAATTCGGCGTGGGCTCAGAATTCATCGTTGTGTTACCAGCTTAAACGAATGTATTATTCGTTTATATTTAAGATATTTTTAACTAACTTTATTAATTCAGATAAATCTAATTCTGATTTGAGTAAATAGTGAGTAGAAGGGAACTTTTTAATCTTATCTATATCTTCTATTTCGTTTGAATTACTTAATATTACAAAAGGAGTTTGATTATTATTTTCACGTATTGTTTTGATTAAATCTACACCATCCACTCTAGGCATGACTAAATCAGCGAGTATTACGTCAATATTGGGATTTATTTTTATTTGATCCAAAGCTTCTTCTCCGTCGACTGCTTTAATTACATCGAATCCTTCAAATGTAAATTTCTCATTTAAGAGTCCTAGGAAGACATCGTCATCATCCACAATAAGAATTCTTTTATCTAGTTTATTTTTCATATATATAAGTATATATGTTACATTGTGCTCCTGCAAGGAATCGAACCTTGATTTTAAGTTCCGCAAACTTATGTCCTATCCATTGAAC
>JAUSHF010000029.1 GCA_030648705.1 bacterium | reverse complement strand
TTCCATAAGTGACCTTAGAAGAAGTAACTAAATTAACTATTCCTAGTTTTTGTAAAGTTATGAATAATGCTATAAAAACTAATGCTACTGGTATAGCTACTTTAAAGTCAGACCAGTTAACTTTTTTCGGAGTATCTAATTCTTTATTATAAAAACTATCGGCAGACACGAAATATCCGTGGGGCTTAAGTATTTTTGTCAATTTTTCTGCAATTTCTGAATTACTTTGCTCTCCAAAATCAGCAGATAATTCTAAATCATTACTGTCCAGAGATACTTTAATATTTTTTATACCAAGAACACCATGGAGTTCACTCTCTACGAGAGCGACGCAAGCTTTACAATGCATTCCATCTATGTAGAATTTATAATTTTTCATATTTTTATAGTTTTTTTACCTTTAATCTTAATGAATTTGAAACCACAGACACACTAGATAATGCCATAGCTAAACCTGCAAAAATAGGATTTAGAAGCCATCCGAATATAGGATAGAAAGCACCAGCCGCCAGTGGAATACCGAGAAGATTATAGATAAAGGCAAAGAAAAGATTTTGTTTTATTCCCCTCATCGTAAACTTCGAGAGCTTAATCGCTTTGACTAACTTCGAAATATCACCGTGGAGCAAAGTGATACCAGCAGTTTCTATTGCCACATCTGTTCCAGTTCCCATAGCGATACCCACATCAGCCTGAGCTAGTGCTGGCGCATCGTTCACCCCATCACCTGCCATACCTACTATTCTACCTTCACTCTGAAGTTTCTTAATAGTATTTAATTTATCATCAGGCAATACCTCCGCAATCACTTCATCTATACCCACTTCTTTAGCAATAAAATTCGCAGTATTCCTATGATCACCTGTAAGCATAATAGTCTTTATACCGAGAGCATGGAGATCTTTAACTGCTTGTATTGCTTCTTTCTTTATAGCGTCAGCTACAGAGAATATTCCTATAATTTGATTTTTCGAAGCTAGAATAATAGGAGTCTTTCCTTCTTTAGTTTCTTTCTCTAAGCTTTCTAAATCAAAAGCTATTTTTAAATCAGAAATTAATTTAGTATTTCCGGCAAAATATTCCTCGCCGTTGACTATCCCTTTTATACCCTTGCCTTTTATAATCTCAAAATCTGTCGGAGAAACTATTTCTATATTTTTATTTTTCTCGTCTATATTTTGACTTTTTACATATTCGATTATGGCGTGAGATATTGGATGCTCTGATTTACTTTCTAGAGAAGCCAGAATTCCTAAAATTTTATTTTCTTCGATGTCGGAAAAGTTTTTAATATTTACAAGTTCTGGTTTACCACGAGTAATAGTTCCTGTTTTATCCATCACCACTGTATTTACTTTATGAAGTTTTTCTAAAGTCCCGGCATCTTTAATAAGTATTCCCTCGCGTGCACCTTTACCGACACCGACTATAATAGCCGTGGGGGTAGCGAGACCAAGCGCACAAGGACAAGCAATGACCAGAATACCGACAAATGAAGTAAGACCAAAAGACAATGCTTCAGAGAAGCCTAAATATTTAGATCCTATTAGAAGCCATAATCCTAATGTTAAAAAAGAAATCACTAATACTATAGGTACAAATATTCCTGAAATCTTATCCGCTAATGCCTGAATAGGTGCTTTACTGCCCTGAGCTTCACTTACCATTTTAACTATATGGGCGAGCAAAGTCTCAGAGCCTACCTTTGTAGCTTTAAATATAAAACTGCTATTCGTGTTTATTGTACCGGCAATTACTGAGTCACCTGCGCTTTTCTTAACAGGCATCGGTTCACCAGTTACCATAGATTCATCTATGAAAGATGTACCATCTGTAATGATTCCGTCCACTGGTAATTTAGAACCCGGCTTAACGATTATTAAATCTCCGTGTTTCACTTCTCCAGCCGGAATTTCTATCTCTTTTCCATCTCTCATAATTAAAGCTGTCTTTGCACTAAGGTTTAAAAGTTTTTCTATAGCATCTCCAGTTTTTAATTTTGATTTTGCTTCTAAATATTTTCACAATGCTATAAAAGCAATAACTATGATAGTGACGTCAAAATATGAATTATCTGTATTTATATAATTTTTAAGAGATGCTTCGAAAAAAGTGATAGCTAAACTGTATACGTATGCCACTGAAGTTCCTATACCTATTAAAGTATCCATATTTGCTTTTCCATATCTAAGAAAACGATAGAATCCTAATAGATAAGGTTTGCCAACGGCGAATATCATATAAGTCGCCATTAAAGGTAAGAGGTATTTAATAACAGATTCTAAATTATTACTTAACGGATTCAAATATTTAAAATCAATCAAAATATCCACAGCCATCAAAATAATACTGACGACAGCCATTGGAATAGCTATTCTGATTTTTCTTTTCATTGCGGAAATTTCTTCTAATTTTTCTTTTTTTGATTGGTTTATACCCGTATGTTCAGCGTGCTCTTCTGCTGACATATCCATATCCATAGCAGATTTCTCTTCAGAATTATCATTCATAGCAATGGAATATCCCAAAGGTTCTATCTTTTTTGAAAGTTCTTTAATATCTATTTTATTACTATCAAATTTTAGTTTTGTGGTCTCTGTACCGTAATTTACTTCAGCAAAATCTACACCGTCGGTTTTTTTGAAAGTTTTCTCTATTATAGTCGCACATGAGGCACAGTGCATTCCTTTAATTCTAAATGTTTTGGTATTATCCATGATGATTTTTTATAGAAGAAATTATTTCCTTTTTAAACGATATACTTTTAAGATTTCATCAGTCGCCTTCTTTTCCTTATTATCTTTAATTTGATCTATTAAACATGTACTGAGATGGTTTTCCATAAGCACATCTTCGACTCCTGATAGAGCCTGCTTAACGGCAGATGTTTGAGTAATGACATCTATACAATATTTATCTTTCTTTAACATTTCCCCAAGACCCCTAATTTGTCCTTCTATTATTTTTAAACGACGAATGAGCTGATCTTTGTGTTTAAGGTTTTTAGTATTCATGATAGATGCATTATATACCCCCCTAGGGTATTAAGTCAATTAAAGGATAATCATAATAATGAGGATAGTTAGACAAAATATAAATCTTGCCACTCACCTTCTCCTACATATTCAGCTTCACCCTTAATAACCTTTTCTAAATCACGACAGGCGAAACATCCTTTTTCACCTCGAGGACAGAGGAATTCGCCTTTTTCTCTGATAACTTTTACATCTCTAGCGACTTTTATAACCCTGTCGAAAGATTCTTCGACCGTCGGAAGATCTACAGACTTCGGTGCATCATCTTTATCTAAATACCAATAGCTCGCTCCACTAACTTTTCTTTTCTTTTTTAATAGATTATTGAGTAATAGCTGATATATAGGGAGTTGTAGAGATTCCTCGCTTTCTTCGTTCACTCCAGTCTTAAAATCTATAATATGGATACTATCATCTTCTGGAATGTATTGGAGCCAATCTATTTTTCCACAGAGAATAATATTATCTTCTGGTGATAATAAATAATTCGGAGGCATACCGTTATTACCACCCTCTACTTTAATTATCTTTAGTAGAAGTGGAGCTAGATTATCTTTAACCCTCTTAATCATTTTTACACCTCTTTCTTTCATTTCTGACTCCTCTTTTTCATCTGAAAAACCGCCTTTTTTGCCAGAAAACTTTTCCCAAGCTTTTTCGAATTTATCGAACACAGGTACAAAAGGTCTTTCTTCTGCTTTAAACTCTCCTAAACCCTCCACAACCTCATGTACAGCAGATCCTAATGATAATGCAGGACTTACTATACCTATCTTTCTCTTAGTCTTTGGATCCTTGTATATATTCTTTAAGTAGTAAGCACGATGACACTTTAGGAAATCACCCATAGATGAATGTGAGACCCATACGGCACTATATTTATCGTTCTTTGCTTTATTATTCTTCATAAGCTAATTTTATCATTTATTCTAGATTATCAATAGTTTTTTCTAATGAATCAGCTACGGCATTCTTCTCTATATCTGTCATTTTCTGATGATGTTTCCCTCTTCCGTCTTTTCCACTTTTCTCACCATATTTTTCTGAAAATTTATAAAGACTCATATATATCTTTTCGATAATTTTTTCAACTTTTTCTTTTTTTTGTTTTTTTATCAGGGACAAAATCTTGTCGAACTTTTTATCTATTCTTCTCCATACTTTTATATCTAAACCTAATCCTTTAAACTGACCCCTAAGAAAAGTTAATTCCTCTTCTGGTGTTAATTTTTTATTTGCTCCAAGTTTAATATCCTCTTTACCATCACCATCTATATCGACAGACATTAAACTGGAAGAAGAAATAGTAGACACAGGAGAAGATACTGAGCTAGAAAACACTGGGATATATTCGTATTTTGCTTCTAATTCTGGAGACACTGGTATATCTGAAAATATTGCTTCAGAAATAACTTTATGTGTACCATCAGTAATCACAGCATCAAAGCCGAAGAAACCTTGTCCTGTAGCATTAAAAATTACAGTGTACTTTCCTTCAGGCGGAACAGAAAAGGTTTGGTCTCCAAAATCAATATACTCTGCACCTGGGATTTCATTCACTATTCTATCTAAATCATCTTCCGTGGCTCCTTTAACTATTTTTAATTGTCTACCTTTATCATCTGTAATTATCATATCTACAGGAGAATGAATAGTGAATTCCAAACTTCTGTATGATGATTCATCAAATTCTGGTTCTTCTAAGGTTACGTATTTAGGTAATTTGAATCTGAGAAGATTATTAGATATATTACTGGTCGTAGAAACTAATTCACCCACTAATTCGCGGGTAACATCTGCCTCTAGGATATCTGCGTGACTGCGATCCTTAGTCATTCCTGAACTGTATCCTTTAAGATTTATATATAGATTTTTATCGACAAAATCTGCAGAGCTCTTAGCACTTAAAGCAGGAACTGTACCATCACCATTCATAGACTCTCCGAAACCTCTCTGTATGGGATATAAAATATTACATCCGTGTACAGTGCAAGATCTATGTTCCTTTACTTTATAACTAAGCTCTATCGGGGTAAAGATTCCTGATCCGACAATATTAAAAATCTCTATATTAGTAGGAATTTCTAAATTATCTAATTTATTATGGAATTCTTCTGTATTATTTAATAAATTTACGCTTAGTATATTCGGTGAAGAAATATCTCTTAATGCAGGTTTCGTAGTAGTACTTCGTAGAATTCCAGATAGAAAATTCTTTAGAGTTCCAAAGCTAGAAATACCGCTTTGCCAAAGAGATGAATCCCAGCCCAGATTACCGGCAGAAGCAGTAAAAGATAAAATTTTGTTATTTATATTCTCAAAATATTTCGATGTAGGCAAAAGACCGAAAGCGCTTTTCATATTTTCTGCCAGACCCCTCACTGTAGGTTTGTCTACCACCAATCCCATATTCGGCGGTATTTCTTGCCAGTCACCGTGGAGCATTGAAAATATTGTCTTTGGAGCACCTAAGTGTGGTACTGCTACAAATATTAATTTATCTATCAAATTTTCTTTTCCTAGATTTTTCAACTCATTAACTAGGGACTTTGCCACTAATCCACCATTACTATGCGCCACAATAGAGACCTTACCTGTTAGCGAGGTGCTTGCAGTCTTTTCAATGTCTTGTATCATTCCCTTCGCGATATCTTCTACACTCATTCTCCAATCATAAGGTAATGGTGTCCATTCTTTTACCTTTTTAGTACTCGAGCTAACTAAAATATCCATAAATTTAATAAACGAATCATAAATCCCCACAAATCCATAAGCCGAAGCTAATAAGTCTTTGGCTTCTATGTTATTCGAAATACTTTCTCCTTTCTCATTTAAATAAAGACTTCTGACATCAGAATTACTGGAAGGTTCCCACAATTTTTCAGTTTTACCACTTATATCATCGCCGTATAAACGACTAGCCTGAATACCTGGTATAAAAACGACATTCGAACAACATTTTTCTTCCTCTGCCAGCACTATGATAGGTCTTTCTATAAGCCATGGCTTAAAAAATAAATTACCATTTATCAACTGTCCTAAGCCATTATTAGTAATGATTTCCGGATTATCCACACTAACAGAACTGTAATTCTCAAAATAATAATTCGGCCCAGATGGATCTCCCCACCAATTATTGGAAACATTTACAGTAGAGACATCCTCATTTCGGCGGTTATCCACGGCATAAGAATTAATATTCTCAAATATACTGTTCTGAATAATATTATTTAAACTTTGTGCATTAGCAGTTTTAACGAAGAAATCGAAGATGGTGTTTCTCATCAATACAGGTTTAGAAAGAAATATTATACCATTATTCAAATCGTGAAAATTAGAGTTAATTAAATTAATAGAGGAATCATATGATACTGATATAGCTTTATTAGAATCTGAAAATTCCACACCATCACCGACTAGTTTAGAATTATCATTAATATATAGAGATACCCCATTGAAAAACTTGGTATTAGAGATATACCCATCCAGAGAATTTAGAGCAATTTGTCCATTCCCTGATATTTTTATCACATTATTTACATCTCCATTTAGCTCAATTTTTGATCCTATATAAACATAAGGATTATTTTCTAATAATATATCTACCCCAGAGTTCACCTTTAAACCTGAGGAACTCACAAATCTGATATCATGATCTAGAATATAAGGACTACCCTCTTTAGTCATAACATACGGAACACTAATCTCATCTTCCATAATTTTGGTTTCTGCATGCGCTTTATTCGCATTTATTGCAAACACACAAAATATAAATAAAAAGCATATAAATTTTTTCATATGCTTTTTATCTTAACACTGTAGTTATGAAGAAATCATAAACAAATTATAAAGAACTTCATAAATATTTTATCTCGAAAATTCAGAGGCTATTTCATAGCCTATCTTAACGATTATTTCGATTCTTCCACAGTTACAACTTTCATCTGTATATCATCTATTGGTCTATCGCCGGGACCAGTTTGGGTATTTGCTATAGCATCTACCACCTCTATTCCTTCTACAACTTTTCCAAAAATAGTGTAAGCATTAGGTAATGGATAGTCTGCATGTATTATGAAAAACTGACTTCCATTAGTATTAGGTCCAGCATTTGCCATTGCTACCACACCTCTCTTATATCCATTCTTATATGATTCTGTATTTGGATTTAATTCATCTGCAAACTGATAGCCAGGACCTCCGCTACCAGTGCCAGTAGGATCTCCACCCTGTATCATAAAGCCCTTTATAACTCTGTGAAAAATCACTCCGTTGTAATAACCTTTATTAGCTAAAGTCACAAAGTTCTCCACCGTCTTAGGAGCATCATTTCCAAACATTTCTATCTTAATAATTCCCTTACTTGTTTCTATTTTAACCATATATTTTTTATCTTTATTAAATTGTAAAATTGAAAATGCGACTGAAGCTGTTTCATCTTTTTTAATAATATCTGAAACATTTGTTTTTTTATCCTCAGAAGCATTATTTTCTTTTGGTAAAAAATACAAAATCCCAATAAAAACTAAAACCACTAAAATTAACCAAATGAATGGTGCAAATTTATTTTCTTTTTCCATATTTAAAGATTATAAACTATTTATCTAATTAAGCAAAATCCCAAGTAGTCTACTAAGAAGACACAAACTGTCTGTGAATATCCATTACAGCGTAAAGTAAAGATACTACTAGTGGCCCAGCAATGAATCCCACAGGACCAAATACGGTTAAACCACCGACAACTGATAATAATATTAAGAAAGGATGTACACCAGTACCACTACCCATTAATTTAGGAGCTAATAAATTATCTATGAGACCTACAGCGAGAACTGCCCAAATTAATAAACCTAAAGCCATACCTAGTGAACCGTTTATAAAAAGATATATTACAGCTGGAAAAAGCACTAATGAAGTACCGAAACCAGGAACTAATGCTGCTACCATAGCCACACTTCCCCAAAGAGCAGGACTTGGAACTCCGAAAATAGTAAAGCCTATACCCGCTAGTATTCCCTGAATGACTGATACAAAAATAGTTCCTTTAATAATAGAGCTTACCGCCCTCGAAAGCCGTTTAAATATCTGTTCATCTTCTGTATCATCTAACGGACTAAGCTTTATAATCTGTTTCCTAAATGATTCGCCATCTCGGAAGAAATAGAATATTGCCAAAAGTAGAATAATAAATTCAAAAAATATTTTCGCCGCACTGGAGAAAATGGAGTCTATATTTGTAAATGCTAACTTTAATACCTGTTTAATATAATCACTGATATTTATAGTCTGTAATACCGTTTCATCACTTCCGGGTAATAATTTATCAGAATATTTTGACAACATCTCGTTTACATAATCAAGAGAAGGTAAATTACCATTACCGACTGTCAAATAATCATATACACTTTTTGCTTCTATCGATACTTCTATAGCTATGAATGATAACGGTATGAGGACGATAAGGAGAACTGTAGCTAAAGATATTAGTGCTGAAAAGCTACTTCCCATATTTCCTTTGGAAATTAATTTTGAAACTTTTTTATGTAATGGATAAAAAATAGTGACGCAGACGAGTGCAAGTAATACTGGAGCCAAAAACGGTATAAACATGAACACTGTTAGTACACCGACTATAGCAACAATACTAAAGAAGAAATATTGCTGAAGATTATTATGTGGTTTCATACCCTATATTCTAGCAGATTATTATTAAGACTGCATTAAAACTTCATGATTTCTTTATTATTTCTTTATCAGAACTTCATTAGGTAAATTGTATGATTAATAGATGTTCGAAAATTTATATACAAAAGAATTACAAAAAATAAAAGCTGAGTACTTTAGTATCGGTAAGATAAAATGTCCAGTTTTAAATGATAATCATGTCCATTTTAATCAGTATGGGTTCAGACACTTTATAAGAAAAGGTAAAAATATTCGCCCAGTAAGAGATCAGATGCGGAGATTTGATTTATTTAAATATGTTAAAGATATTGTCTGTTCCTTAGAAACAAATATCATGGAAGTTAGAGTACATAAAAAAGCTGAATATTTCGCTTTAATTAATAAAAATAATCATCACATCAAGGTTATAGTAGGACAAATTAATTTTGGCAAACTTTTCTTTGTTAGCGTAATGGATTTCAAGAAACAAAAATAGCGGTTTTAAATCGCTATTTTTGACTCGCCGTCAGCTATTTGCCGAACAGTACCAACTTGACATAAATCAATGGCCGCGAGATTTATACCGTAATTCTATCAAAAAATATACAATAGTCAATCGGTTGAAAATTCTAAATCGTTCTATTCAGACTACTTTCCATGACATCGTTTAAATTTTTTTCCGCTTCCGCAAGGACAAATGTCATTCCTACCAACTTCTTCCCCACTTTCATTTTTCATTTTTGGAGTACTTACTTGTCCTATAACTTTTCCTTTACTTCCATCTCCTTCTGTAAGGAAATCAGCACCTTCTTTAACCTCTTTTAACTGAGTTTCTACTGATGCGGGAGCTATGACTGGAGTTCCAAGATTAGGCAATATATTTATTATTTGATTTTTAATTCCTTCTTGCATTGTACGGAATAAATTCAGACCTTCTTTTTTGTATTCGACTAATGGATCTCTTTGACCGTAAGCACGTAGGTTCACACTGGAACGAGTATAGTCCATAGCTTCTAAGTGATCTACCCAGAACATATCTAAGGTTTGTAACAGAAGCTGTCGAAATGCGTTCCAGAAAGCATCGTGGCCGAAAGCTTTTTCTTTTTCGTCTATAATAGCCTGCTCACCAAGCATTTCTTTTGACTTTTCTTTAACTTCATCAATAGAACCGAGAAGAAGCTTTCTTCTGCGTTCATACATTATCTTTCTCTGATGATTTAGAACGTCGTCGTATTCCAGAGTTACTTTACGCGCATCGAAGTGGAATCCTTCTACTTTTGTTTGAGCTGTTTCTAAAGATTTAGTTACTAAACCATTTTGTAAAGGTTCATCTTCTGGTACCCCAAGCTTACCCATCATTTTCTTCACCATATCAGAGGCAAAGATCTTCATCAGACTATCTTCCATAGATACGAAGAACTGAGTCTCTCCGGGATCACCTTGTCTGCCTGCACGTCCACGAAGCTGATTATCTATTCTTCTAGCATCATGTCTCTCTGTACCTA